>RFVZ01000250.1 GCA_009922405.1 Betaproteobacteria bacterium | reverse complement strand
CCACGGGCTTTGCCACCGGAGCCGCGCAGAGCGTCGACCATGGCTCGGTTGTCTGCCCCATGGCAGGTCGCCTGGACCACCACGTTACGAGCAAATCCAAGGTGGTCGCGCAACGCAAAGAGTTGATCCTTCGACGCGTCGCATGGCGTGTACTTGCGCTCAGGAGCATAGGGAAACGTGTCACCAGGTCCAAAAACATGGCAATGCGCATCGACCGCCCCCGGCGGCACCTTGAATCGGGGTTTGGCCGGGCCGTCATACCAGTCCAACCAGCCGGGGGTCTTTTGAAATACCATGTCGCCTCTCAATCGAAATACTTGAGGCCGGCTGCTGCCAGCGGCTCACGCATGTTGTACATGTCGAGCCCCAAGACCCCAGCGGCCAATTTAGCCCGCTTGTCTCCCTCGGCACGCTCACGGGCCTGAGCAGCCTCGAGGGTTTTGGTGGCGCGCGCCGCCGGCACGCAGACCACGCCGTCGTCGTCGGCCACGATGACATCACCGGGCGTCACCCACATGCCAGCACACACCACCGAGATATTGACTGATCCGAGCGTTGATTTGATCGTGCCTTTACTGCTGACGGCTTTGCTCCAGACGGGGAAATTCATTGCTTGAAGCTCCCTTACATCGCGCACGCCGGCGTCGATGACGAGGGCGCGAGCCCCACGCGCTTTGAATGACGTGGCCAACAAATCACCAAAATAACCGTCGGTGCAATCTGCAGTGATCGCGGCGACAACGATGTCGCCCGGATGAATCTGCTCGGCAACGACATGCATCATCCAGTTATCACCCGGGTGCAACAGCACGGTCACCGCAGTCCCAGAGACTTGCGCGCCAGGAAAGATCGGTCGCATATAAGGTTTGAGCAAGCCCACCCGCCCCATGGCCTCATGCACGGTGGCTGAGCCCAAAGCGCCTAGGCCATCGGCCGCCGCGCGATCCGCGCGGGTGATGTTGCGATAAACAACGCCGAGTTCGTACATCGATTGATCCTTCAGTTCCAATACATGCCGTGCTTGCGTTTAAGGTCTTCGGCATCCGCCGATGCCAAATAATCAAGAAATGCTTTTACAGCCGTTGATTGGTGAGCGTCGTCGGCAATCGCAAGTGGAATGCCGCTCGAGAACGTCGTGATGAAGGCGACATCGTCCGGCAATGTGCCCAACACATCAATGCCCGCAAATCCAATCAGTTCACTCAATTGCTGAAATCCTAATGCGGCTTGGCCACTGGCCACCAGAGATGCCACAGGCGTACCGGGGGGAGGAACGACCAGACGACTCTTTAAGGCCTCGGCAACGCCCCACCGCGCAAAGAGCTGCTCGAGATACGCACCGCTCGGACCAGTGGAATAGCTCAAGGTGGGACTCGCGAGCACAGCAGCCTTTAAAGCCGCTTCATCGGTCAATTCCGGGTGTGGAGCGCCCGCTCGTACGGCCGCGGCGACCGGTGAACAGACCCAATCCTGGCGACTGTTGGATTGCAAATGTCCTGACACCATCAAACGATCGATCGCATCGGATGCGAGCAGCACCAGGTCGAACGACTCACCAGATTGCACGCGCTTCGCGGCATCGACCCCACCGACTGAATCGATGTGCACCGAAATGCCCGTGAAAAGACGGTAGGTCTGGACCAAATCGGCGAGCAAGGATTTGGTCGCCATGGAAGAAATTCCACGCAAAACCAATGACGGCTGAGAGGATTGCTTGGGGGCTGAATTAGCATTCAAATCAAAATCTCCGCAACCGGCCGACGACACCTTCCGGAAAGTGGTACACGCTTAGGACAAACAAGACCCCCAGCCACAAGAGCCAGCGGTCGGGCCCCAACAGCCCAACGGCCCAACGAAGCATCTCGGCCACTGGGCCGGTCCCGCCCACCATGGCAACGCCATCCGCAAGCGGTTTAGCCAACGACTGCATCAGTGCCTGCAAATAGTTCTGAGCCAGCAGAAACAAGACGCTACCGATCCACGCGCCATACATGGTCCCCATTCCCCCGATTACGACGACCAGAAGCACGTCGAGCATCAACTCGAACGACAGCGAAGTGTCCGGACCGTTATAGCGCAACCACAGCGCCATGAGCGCTCCTGCCAAGGTCGCGAATAGCGCCGAAATCACTACAGAAAGCGTCCGATAAATGACGGTTTGGTAGCCAATCGCCTCCGCTCGAAATGGGTTCTCCCGAATCGCCTGTAAGACGCGGCCGAAAGGCGAATTCACGATTCGCAGCAACAGCAGAAACGCGACGCAAACGATCGCGAACAGTCCCCAGTAGGCCAACAAACGCCCATCGGCCTGAACCGAAAAACCCAAGCCTTGAAGGGGCGTATCGCGCCAGTGCGCCGCCGCACTTAAGGCCTCGGGGGTGCGAAAACTCAAGCCGTCTTCGCCTCCGGTCCACTCGGACAGTTGCGAGGCCAGGGTCTGGAACGCACTGGCAACGGCGAGGGTCAGCATCGCGAAAAAGATCGCCCGTACGCGCAGGCTGAACAGTCCAATCAATAACGCCAGAGCGAGCGAAGTCCCGATTGACCCGAGCAACCCGATCCCAATCGACGTCCAACTCGGGCCCAATCGGCTACAGGTGATCGCAACGCCGTAGGCTCCAATACCAAAGAACATCGTATGGGCAAACGAAACGATTCCGGTGTACCCCAGGAGCAGGTCATAGCTCGCTACAAGCAGAACAAACACCAGAATCTTGGCAGCCACCGCGAGGGCCTTTGCACCCGGAAACAAGAGCGGTGCCAGCGCGAGCGTAATAACCAGAGCAACCAGGAGTGACGAAAGTAGCCGACTACGCGGCAGATCGTTCGATAGAAGATAGCGAATCATGATGATGGATCAGCGAATCTTCGTCACAGGACGCAAGCCCTCGGGGCGCCAGATCAGAATGGCGACCATGAGCGCGATATTCGAGAAAAGTGCGAGTTTAGGCGCCAGAAAACCCGTGTAGTTCCCCATCAAACCCACAAGCAGGGCCGCCACGAAGCTTCCCATGACGGATCCAAGTCCGCCAATAATGATGACGATAAAGATAAGAACATTGACCTGCGCCCCGATCTGAGGCGTGATCGTCTGCTGATACATCCCCCAAAGAACCCCGCCCAAACCGGCCAGCGCGCTACCGGCAACAAACACTCCGATAAACAGCCTTCTGACGGGGTAGCCCAGGCTCTCGACCATCTCCCGGTCTTCAACTCCGGCCCGTACCAACAATCCGATCTTGGTACGGCCAAGAATCATCATCAGAATCGCAAGTACGATCAACCCGATCAGAACAGCGAGCAACCTGAACCGTTCGATCGCGGCATCCCCGAGGATGAATGCGCCCCGCAGGGCCTCCGGCAGCGGTAACGGAATTTGCTGGGTCCCCCAAATCGATTTGATGAGTTCTTCGATCACGATCATTCCGCCCATCGTAATCAAGATCTGCTTGAGATGCTGACCGT
>RFVZ01000249.1 GCA_009922405.1 Betaproteobacteria bacterium | reverse complement strand
GGGGGCGAGCAGCAGATGCTCACAGTGGCCCGCACCCTGATGGGCAACCCCTTACTCGTCCTTCTCGATGAACCCTCCGAAGGCGTCGCTCCAGTCATCGTTGAGCAGATGGCGGACATGATCCTCGAACTCAAGCGTCAAGGCGTCAGCATCCTGTTGTCCGAGCAAAACTTGCACTTTGCGCAGTGGGTCTCAGATCGCGCCTACGTCCTCGAGAAGGGACAGATTCGTCACCACGCGTCGATAAAGGCGCTGGTCGCCGATGAGGAGACGCGGCGCAACTACCTCAGCCTCTGAGATAGGTCTTTTGAAAGCCCATTGCGTCACCCTGTCAGTGAACGGACAGAAATTTCCGCTGACGCTGACCCGCGCCGCGACGCTCCTACACACCTTACGCAATGATCTACATCTCAATGGACCGCGTTACGGCTGCGGATTGGGTCAGTGTGGCGCTTGTACCGTATTGATTGATGATCGTGCGGCGCGATCGTGCGTCATCCCCGCAGTCGAACTCGATGGGAGAACGATTACAACCCTGGAAGGACTGGCCGAACACGGTCGGCTCCATCCAGTTCAAGAGGCCTTCATCGAGGCGCAAGCCGCTCAGTGCGGGTACTGCCTGAACGGCATGATCATGACGACCGTGGCGCTCCTTCGGTCCAACCCCGACCCGAGCGAATTCGAGGTCCGTCAGGCCCTTGCGGGCAACCTCTGCCGCTGCGGAACCCACCTGGAAATTCTCGATGCGGTAAAAGGGGCGGTACAACGAGGGGTAAAACGGGCGGCACAAGGCGGCGCTCAGACATGACGCCCCGGGCCCGTCAGGTTACGTCCCGTAAAGACCTTTGGTCTGCCCGCGGATTGTTATTGATTGTTCGCGAACCGGTCCCGCCCACTGCACCAGTCCCCGGGCAACCCGCCTTTGTTGCCAGTGATCCACGCGAAGGGCTTGAGCCCCTGATTGCGGTTTGGGATGACGCCAGCGTGACCGCGTTCCATGGTCATGTCGATCTCGGGACGGGTTTACGGACCGCATTGACACAGATCGTCGCGGAAGAACTCGACATCGAGCCTTCGGCAGTCCATCTGGTCATGGGCAGTACCGCGCTCGTCCCGAATCAAGGGGCCACGATTGCGAGCGCCTCTCTGCAGATCCATGCAAAACCGCTTCGCATCGCTGCAGCACAAGCTCGGCAGTGGTTGCTGGCTCAGGGCGCGCCAACGGTTGACTTGGTTACGCTGCTGAACGAGTGCCGTGTCGAATTACGACTGGATCTAGAGGCACCGGTTAAGCCCTCCGAACAGTACCGGATTGTCGGACAGAGCCTGCCGCGGATCGATATCCCGGCCAAGGCGATGGGCGAGGCCGTGTTTGTCCATGACATGCGAATCCCCGGCATGCTGCACGGGCGCGTGATCCGACCGCCATATGCCGGTGTCGATAGTGGCGACTTTATTGGCCGCACCCTGGAGTCGGTCGATCGAAATTCGATCGCCAACATACCGGGTATTCGCGCGGTAGTTGTTCAGGGAGATTTTGTCGGTGTCGTGGCCGAGCGGGAAGAATTCGCCGAGCTCGCCATGAAGACGCTGCAAGTGAACTGGAAGCCATGGTCAGGACCAGGACCATTGGAAGACCTCACGCGGGCCATCCGTAGCAACCCCAGCACGCCGCGCGAATTGATTAACGAGGGCAGGGTCGACGAAGCGCTCGCCCACGCCGAGATTACGCTTGAGCGCACCTACCAGTGGCCCTATCAGATGCACGCGTCGATCGGCCCGTCATGCGCGTTGGCGGTCTGGGAGGCGGAGGTAGCGGCAAGCACGACCGCGGCAGGCACAACATCGACGCGCTTGCGCGTTTGGGCAGGGACCCAAAACCCCCATGTGCTCCGTGCAGACCTCGCACAACTGATGGGAATCGATGCCCCCGAGGTCGACGTGGTTCGCATGGAAGCTGCTGGGTGCTACGGCCGCAATGGCGCTGACGATGTCGCGGCCGATGCCGCACTCCTCGCTCGCGCGGTCGGTGCGCCGGTCAGGGTTCAACTAACGCGGGAGCAGGAGAATGCCTGGGATCCCAAAGGCGCTGCGCAGTGGATGCAGGTTCGGGGTGGTCTCGGTACGGATGGCAAACCGGTCGGCTATGACTTTCAGACCAGCTATCCGTCAAATGGCGCACCGACGCTGGCCTTACTACTCACAAGAACGATCGAGCCGACTGCGCGGGCCTATGAAATGGGTGACCGTACCGCCCGGCCGCCTTATCAATACCCAGCCCTGCGCGTGACCGTCAACGACATGGCGCCGATCCTGCGGGCCTCCTGGCTACGTGGGGTCTCTGCCCTGCCGAATTCTTTCGCGCACGAAAGTTTCATCGACGAATTGGCGACCGCAGCGGGCGTTGACCCGGTCGAATATCGCCTCCAATTGATTGAGGACCCCAGAGCACGCGAACTGATTGAGGCCACCGCCAAGCGCGCCAACTGGAAACCCCATGACGAGCCACGCCTGCGGGGCACGCAGGATGGTTGGCTTCAGGGCCAGGGCTTTGCGTACGCGCGCTATATCCATAGCCGCTGGCCCGGTTTTGGCGCCGCCTGGGCAGCCTGGGTCGCAGACGTCGAGGTTCACCCCAAGACCGGCGAGGTACACGTTAAACGCGTGGTCGTCGGACATGACGCTGGCCAACTGATCAACCCAGCCGGCGTCACCCATCAGGTCCACGGTAACGTCGTTCAGACGACAAGCCGGACCCTGCTCGAGCGGATCGAGACCGATCCTGAACGGGGTACTGTCGTGGCGCCCGACTGGGGCAGCTACCCGATCCTCAGTTTTCGGGAGGTCCCGGTCATTGAGGTGTTGCACATGCCCCGACCGGGCGAGGCGCCACTCGGCGCTGGCGAATCCTCCTCGGTGCCCGGTACCGCAGCGATCGCCAATGCGATTTTCGACGCCACGGGAGTTCGCTTCCGGCAACCACCCTTCACCTCCGAGGTCATCAGAGCAGCGTTAAACCCGTTAACCCCGCCTCAGTCCGAGACAGATTCAAGCCCCTCAAATCCGAGTACCGACGATCCAGTTTGGTCTGATCCAATCCGCCCTCAAGCCGCCCGGGCGCCGGGAATCCGTGCCGACTGGCGCGGCCGCATTGGACGATTGGGCGGCCTGGCGCTCGGAATGCTCACCGCCACGGTCGCACTCATCGGCTGGCGACCGACCCTCGAGCCGGTTCAACGGGTTGATCTTTCGGGCTACAGCGAGGCGGCGCTCGCGCGCGGCCAGGCACTCGCCGCCCTTGGACACTGCTCAGGCTGTCACACCGCAGAAGATGGGGCCATCAACGCAGGCGGTCGCCCCCTGGAAACACCCTTTGGCGTTGTTTACAGCACCAACTTAACCCCCGACGCGCAAACCGGTATTGGTCGTTGGTCGTACCGTGCATTTGAGCGAGCAATGCGCGAAGGCATCTC
>RFVZ01000248.1 GCA_009922405.1 Betaproteobacteria bacterium | reverse complement strand
GCCGCGACATTCATCGCCACCCCGAGTTGGCGTTTGAAGAGCATCGCACGTCTGACCTGGTTGCAGCCAAGCTAGAGAACTGGGGCTATGCCGTTCATCGAGGACTGGGGGGCACAGGTGTGGTCGGGACATTGAGGCGCGGGCAAGGCCAGCGACGCTTGGGCCTGCGCGCCGACATGGACGCGTTGCCCATTCAAGAAGCGACTGGCGCTGAGTGGTCTAGTCTGAAGCCAGGCGTGATGCATGCCTGCGGCCACGACGGCCACACAGCCATGCTCTTGGCGGCGGCCCAATCAATTGCGCAAGACGTGTCGTTTAGCGGCACCTTGAATTTGATTTTTCAGCCCGCCGAAGAAGGCGGCGGCGGCGCGGTGCGCATGATGGCGGACGGATTGTTTGAGCACCACCCATGCGACGCCGTCTTTGCGATGCACAACATGCCAGGCACGCCGGTGGGGCATTTTGTCTTTCGTGATGGCTCAGCCATGGCCTCGAGTGATTACGTGACCATTCGTGTGCACGGCACCGGTGGTCATGGCGCCATGCCCCACCGCGCGGCTGACCCGTTGGTGGCAGCGGCCTCAATTGTCATGGCACTGCAAACCATCGTGTCGCGCAACGTCGATCCACTCGATACGGCCGTCGTCACAGTGGGTGCGTTGCATGCGGGGCAAGCAAATAACGTCATTCCAGCACTGGCCACGTTGGAACTCAGCGTGAGATCACTAAATCCCGCGGTGCGGGGTTTACTTGAGCAACGCATCAAAGCCTTGGTGGCGGCGCAAGCCGAAAGTTTTGGCGTGACGGCGGACATTGATTGGCGTGCAGGCTACTGCGTGCTGGTCAACGCGGTGACGGAGACAGATTTTGCGCGGCAAGTGGCACTCGATCTGGTGGGACCAGAACGGGTGACCTTGCAGGGACCCGCGTTGACTGGTAGCGAAGACTTTGCGTTCATGCTCGAACAAATACCAGGCAGCTATTTGTTGATTGGCAACGGTGATGCTGACACTGCCGGTGCGTGCATGGTGCACAACCCAGGCTACGACTTCAATGACGACAATATCGCCACGGGTGCCGCCTATTGGATGGCACTGGTCGAAAGGTTTCTGGCACACTAGACTTTGATTTTTCACTCGACCTTGTGTCGACATGTCATCGGGAGAGACTGCCAACGCTTCGCGTGCTGGGCAGCGCCGAAGGAGCAACCGCCCCGGAAACTCTCAGGCAAAGGGACCGTTGACATGACCCAACTCTGAAGAGCCACTGGCGAATTCGTCCGTCAGTGCACCGAAGGAGCAAGCGATGGCTGCGAAGCAGCCTCGTGAATCTCTCAGGTCTAAAAACAGAGGGGGCGCACCAACCATGCACAGGGCATGTTGGCGCTCAACCCTTCGAGTTTTTAGGAGCATCTTCATCATGAAAACGATCGCAGTGATTGGCGGCGGCATTACGGGCGTAACCACGGCTTACGCCCTGGCCAAACGCGGCTTTGCCGTTACCTTGTTCGAGCGCCATCGCTATGCCGCCATGGAAACTTCGTTCGCCAATGGGGGGCAACTTTCCGCATCGAACGCAGAGGTTTGGACCCATTGGTCCACGATCCTCAAGGGCTTGAAGTGGATGCTCAAAGGTGACGCGCCTCTATTGGTGAACCCCGCGCCGACCTGGCACAAACTCGCCTGGTTTGCTGAGTTCATCGCGGCCATGCCTCACTACGAACGCAATACGGTCGAAACAGCGCGCATGGCTGTGGCCGCGCGCCAACACCTGTTTGCCTGGGCGCAAGAAGAAGGCATTGAATTCGATCTGAAGAAGGAAGGCATCCTGCACATCTATCGAGACAAAAAAGGTTTCGACCATGCGGGCAAAGTATCCGTCCTGCTGGCAAAGGGCGGCCTTCCTCGTCATGCCGTGACCCCAGCAGAGATGAAAGCGATCGAGCCCACCTTGGCAGGCACCTACTACGGTGGCTACTTTACCCAGAGCGATGCGACGGGTGACATCCACAAATTCACCAACGGTTTAGCCGCTGCAGCAGCACGACTGGGTGTGCATACGCTGTATGGTCAAGATGTGAAATCGGTTCAAAGCAACGGCCAACAAGCCGTCATCACCGTGGCGCAAGAACAAGGCTCACCGATTGTTCATTCCTTTGACAGCGTGGTCGTGTGTGCAGGTGTTGCCAGTCGAGACTTCGCCGCACAACTGGGAGACCGAGTAAACATTTACCCGGTCAAGGGCTACTCCATCACGGTCCATTTGAACGACGAAGAAAGCCAAATGGGCGCACCCACCGTGAGCTTGCTGGATGACGAGACAAAACTCGTCACTAGCCGTCTCGGCCTCGACCGCTTCCGCGTGGCTGGCACAGCCGAATTCAATGGTGAGGACCGCGATATCCGTGCAGACCGGATTCGCCCATTGGTGTCGTGGGTAGAACAATGCTTCCCCCGCATCAACACCCGCTCAGTGGTGCCGTGGGCAGGCCTGCGCCCAATGCTGCCCAACATGATGCCTCGCGTTGGGCAGGGCAAAGCCGCCAACGTGTTTTACAACACTGGCCACGGACACTTGGGTTGGACACTGTCTGCCGTCACAGCTGAGCTGGTTGCAGACACTATTGTCAAAGCAGATACCTCTAAAAAGTCGAGCCACGCGATGAATTTTCAAGCGGCCGCTGCCGGCAATTTTTAGGCGCATGCACGAAGAAATAGAGGCCGGGCGCACCTCTATTTCGGCAAGTCCCATTAAGCGCCCCCTTGAGGCTTTTGATCTGATTAGGGATCTCAGTTAGGGACCACTCGTTTCCAGCTGAACGGCCCGAATGCGTACGAACCATTGGTTGCGTTAGCACTCAAATCGATTGTCAACTGCAGGTACTCCATCGGGTTGGCTGGATTGGTGTGGGCCACGATCCGATGAAAATTCGGTACGTTATAACCGCCCGGCTGATTCGCATAAGGATCCGTCGTCGCTGCAGCAGTGCCAAACACATCCTTGTGATACGTCGCTGCGACCCCTGCTACCGATGCGTCGCTGCAGGCCACCGCTGCGGTAGCCGCCACGAGTGGCGCGCCGACCACGCCAACTGCGGGATTTTCCACGACACATGTGGCGCCGGGCACGAGCGGGTTATCCGAGCGGAAGTTATGAGAATCGCCGTTTACCAGCAGAACCGGCTTACCAAACGCCTTCGAGTTAGCTGCGATCTTGTCGATGAACTGCTTGTATTCAGTCAAATGCGCTTTGGTCACGCCGTCCTGATCCCACATATCAGCCTGAATCTGGAGTACCACAGCAGCATCTCCGTTTGCAGTTGCTTTGGCGAAAATGGTGTCGAGCCAACGCAGATTAGCAGCCGTACGAGTCGCAATCTCGACGCTCTGAGCATTACTAATGGTTGGCGTACCGTACCAAATATCCGTATTGTTATTCGAACCGCCAGGAACGTTAATGGTCCCAAACATCACCTTATTGCGCTCAAACCA
>RFVZ01000247.1 GCA_009922405.1 Betaproteobacteria bacterium | reverse complement strand
GCGCCTGGTACAGCTATGCCGGTAGCCGTATCGGCCAGGGCAAGGACAATTCCCGGCAAACCCTGCGGGAAAACCCAACGCTGGCCATGGAACTCGAGAATAAGGTTCGCCTCCATTACGGTGTCCGTTCGCGATTGGGCGTCATTGAAGGCGGCGCACCGGCAGTTGAGGCGGCGTAAGAACCAACGCTCGGCACGTCTCGTCTAATGGCATTTACGTTGTCCTTGCGGGCCAGAGCGCTCCGGTTTCTGGCCCTCCGCGAGCATAGTCGCCTCGAACTGTCCCGAAAGCTCAGGCGGTATGTGGCCGAGGCCGAGGCCGAGACTCCAGAGGTGCTGGATCGTTTGCTGGATGACCTCGAGCGCGACGGCTGGCTTTCGGAACAACGGTTTGCCGAACAGTGGGTGGCGAGCCGCTCAAGCCGTTTCGGCGATGCCCGAATCCGCCAGGAGTTGCGAGCCCGTGGCATTGAGGCTGACAAGGCGTTACCGCACTTAAAGGCGAATGGGCTTGAGGACAGCGAGCATGCGAGGGCGTTTGAACTCTGGCGACGCCGATATGGTGGTGAGGCTGCCGCGGATCTCAATGAGCGGGCTCGCCAGGCCCGTTTTTTGATGCAAAGGGGCTTTTCTGGTGAGGTGGTGTCCCGGATCGTTCGCGGGCAAGCGCCGCGCTAACGCTTAATAGGCGCCCGACGCCGGGCCCTGCTTGCAATGTCGCCCCATGTTACGATTCGGCGCGCTTAAAGCAAGTGCTCGTGCTCCTGGTTGTCGGCAAAGGTCTGAACGATGAAAATCCACGAATACCAAGGCAAAGAAATTCTCAAGCGCTATGACGTGCAGGTGCCGCGAAGCATCGCTTGCCATACCGTAGATGAAGCGGTTAGTGCCGCAGAGACCCTTGGAGGCCCGGTTTGGGTCGTTAAAGCCCAGATTCACGCTGGCGGGCGCGGCAAGGGCGGCGGGGTCAAAGTGGCCAAATCGGTGGAAGACGTTCGCACCCGCGCGAGCGAAATCCTGGGGATGCAACTGGTGACGCATCAGACCGGACCGCAGGGCCAAAAGGTTCGTCGTCTCCTGATCGAAGAAGGCGCCGATATTCGCCACGAGTATTACGTCGGCCTGGTGATTGATCGGGGTTGCCAGCGACCCGTGATGATGGCCTCGAGTGAAGGCGGCATGGATATCGAAGAAGTAGCCGCGCACACTCCTGAGAAGATTTTCAAAGCCGAGATCAATCCGACCGTCGGCCTGACCGATGAGCAGGCCGATGATCTCTCTCATAAAATCGGCATTCCAGAGGGGTCGGTCGCCCGCGCCCGAGTCGCCCTGCAAGGTCTCTATAAAGCGTTCTGGGAAACCGACTCTGCGCTGGCGGAAATCAACCCACTGATTCTCGCGGGTTCCGGTGACATCATCGCGCTGGATGCAAAGCTGAATTTTGATTCGAATGCCTTGTTCCGGCACCCTGAGATTGTCGCGTTGCGGGACCTGGACGAGGAAGATCCGGCCGAGATCGAAGCCTCGCGTTTCGACCTCTCCTACATTTCCCTCGACGGAAACATTGGTTGTCTGGTCAACGGCGCTGGTTTGGCAATGGCCACCATGGATACGATCAAACTGTTCGGCGGCGAGCCCGCCAACTTTTTGGACGTGGGCGGCGGGGCGACTACCGAGAAGGTAACCGAGGCATTCAAGATCATGGGAAATAACCCAAACTTGCGGGCAATCCTGGTCAATATTTTTGGCGGCATCATGCGCTGTGACGTGATTGCTGAAGGTTTGATCAATGCCAGCAAAGTGGTCGGGCTCACCGTTCCCTTGGTCGTTCGGATGAAGGGCACGAATGAAGAGCTGGGCCGCAAAATGATTGCGGAATCGGGTCTGCCCATTATTTCGGCCGAGACGATGGCCGAAGCGGCCGAGCGCGTTGTTCTCGCTGCTCGCGCCTGACGCTCTCACGTCGAACGCTCTCAAGCCTTACTAATTTTCGAAGTTTCTCCGGACGGTCAACGATGTCGATCCTGATCAACAAGGACACCAAGGTCATCACGCAAGGAATTACCGGTAAGACCGGGCAGTTCCATACGCGGATGTGCCGAGACTATGCCAATGGCCGTGCGGGTTTTGTCGCCGGCGTTAACCCGAAAAAAGCGGGTGAAGATTTCGAAGGCATCCCGATTTTCGCGAGTGTTCGAGAAGCTAAGGCATCCACCGGAGCCACGGTCTCCGTGATCTACGTGCCGCCGGCCGGCGCAGCAGCAGCGATCTGGGAAGCCGCTGAGGCAGACCTCGATCTAGTGATTTGTATCACTGAAGGGATTCCAGTTCGCGACATGGTTGAGGTGCGCGAGCGGATGCGCCGCGAAAATCGCCACACCTTGCTTCTGGGACCCAATTGTCCAGGCGTTATCACGCCCGAAGAGTTGAAGATCGGCATCATGCCAGGCCACATCCACCGCAAGGGTCGTATTGGGGTCGTTTCGCGCTCGGGCACGCTAACCTACGAGGCTGTTGGCCAGCTGACCGAACTTGGGCTTGGCCAGTCGTCAGCGGTGGGGATCGGCGGCGACCCGGTCAATGGCCTCAAGCACATTGATGTGCTGCGTTTGTTTAATGACGACCCGGATACGGATGCGGTCGTTATGATTGGCGAGATCGGCGGGTCCGACGAAGAAGACGCAGCGCGGTGGGCCAAAGATCACATGAAAAAGCCGATCGTGGGCTTTATTGCGGGTGTGACCGCCCCCGAAGGCAAGCGAATGGGCCATGCTGGCGCGATTGTGTCGGGTGGTAAAGGGACGGCCCAAGAGAAACTTGATGTGATGAGCGGTTGCGGTATTCGCGTCACCAAGAACCCTTCCGAAATGGGAAAGTTGCTGCTTGCAGCCCTTTGATTAGAACGTTCAATGGTCGATCTCGCATCCCCCGACTTCTGGCTAGCGCTCGGCAAGATTATCTGGGTCAACATTTTGTTGTCCGGCGACAATGCTGTCGTGATTGCTCTGGCGGCGCGCTCTTTGCCGCCCCAGCAGCAAAAGAAAGCGATCATGATCGGATCGGGAGCCGCGATCGCGTTGCGGATCGTGCTCACACTGGTTGCAGCGCAATTGCTGCTCTTGCCGTATTTAAAACTCATCGGCGCGCTACTCCTTCTATACATTGGTGTAACGCTGCTGCTACCGGAAGACGAATCTGACGATGGCGGATCCGGGGTGACCTCGTCGATGGCGACGGCGGTTCGAACGATTCTGATTGCGGACCTCGTCATGAGTCTGGACAACGTGATAGCGGTCGCGGCGGCCGCCAACGGAAACGTGCCATTACTGATCATCGGGTTGGCCACATCAATCCCGCTCGTTATTTTTGGTTCGACTCTGCTTCTCAAAGTCATCGAACGGTTCCCGGCAATCGTCTGGGCCGGTGCTGCCTTGCTGGGGTTTATTGCGGGCGAGATTTCGGTAACCGACCCGGCGGTCGTTGGATGGTTTGCGGAACAGGAGGCGGCCTTC
>RFVZ01000246.1 GCA_009922405.1 Betaproteobacteria bacterium | reverse complement strand
TAGGGTGAAGGCAAAGTCCAGACTTTCAAACAGACAAAGCATCGTCTGGTGGCGAAAGCCATAGAAGTACGGAAAACCGGCGATGCTGCAAGGCATCCGTGAGTTCGAATCTCACACCTTCCGCCATTTTGGGGTTGAAATTGACCAGGGCGATCTCAGTTGAACAGCAGGCTGCACTTGCGTAGTCCATGGCAACCGCCCTCTGCGTCGCGTGGCCTCCGTTCTTGGATTGGCACTTCGCTGCTGGGTGCACTTTTGTTGCTGTCGATCTCTTCCACGACAGCCCAGGTGGTTAGCCAACCGCCAGTCGAGCGGGCGAATCCCACCTCTGGCTTACATGATCCGCTTCCGGCCCAGGATCTTAAAACCCTGCTCCAACACGCCCTGGCACGACACCCTGCCATCGCGACTCGGCGCCAGGAGATGGCCGCAGCTCAAGGTGTACTGGCCGGTGCGCAGTGGCAGCGCTATCCGAGCCTGAGCGTTCAGGGTGCCGCGCTGAGTAGCAATAGTGGCTTGCCGGTCACCGTTTCGCTTCAACAAGTCCTTTGGTCCGGTGGGCGTATCGACGGGGCGATTGCTGCCGCCGATGCCCGCGTATTAGCCGCAAATGCAGCAACTTTGGCCGAAGAACAAGGCATTCTCGAACGGACGATTCTCGCCTACGCAGAGCTTCAGCGTCAGCAAGCAAGGCTTGAGGCGTCGCAAGACAATGTCCGACGCCATGAGGATCTTTATGGATTGATCTCACGTCGGGTTGGCCAGGAAGTGAGCTCCGCTGCGGACTCCGCACTCGCCGCCGCGCGGCTGGCCCAGGCCCGCGCTGAACGCCAGCAAATTCTGGCCGCCATTGGGAATGCCCGAACCCTATTGCAGGCGCTCAGTGGCGATTCGGTGCGCAGCGTGATTGCGCTGGACGCGCCAGCCCTGGGTTTTGATTCGGTCGCCGCGGCGCTCCTTGCGGCCGAGCAATTTTCGCCCGACATTGCCAAACAGCGCTTACTGGCGGATGCAGCGGAAGCCGACCTGAAGGTTCGGAAGGGGCAGTTGATGCCCACCCTGGCTGCCCGGGTCGAACACCTGCGAAACCCCAATGTTGGATTTCGTTCCAATACTGATCGTGCTTTGGTTGCCTTTGAGTTTGCGCCTGGGGCAGGCCTGTCGGCGTTGTCAGCAGTCCAAGAGGCCGAGGCACGTCGGTTGGCGGCCTTGTCAGCGATTGACGGGGCCCGTCTCGATCTCGAACAAAAGCTCAATTCCGCCTGGATCGATGCGCAGGCCAGTGTGATTCAACGCGAGCCGCTGCGTTTGCTTGCACGAACCAATGCCGCGATTGTCGATTCTTTTCTGCGTCAGTACCGCGTTGGTCGCAAGAATTGGCTGGATGTCTTGAATGCGCAGCGCGAGGCCGTTCAGGCACGTTACTCGCTCGCCGACATTGACGCTCAGGCGCTATCCGGCGGGCTCAGGGTTCGATTGGTGGCTGGCGGGATTTCGGGGGATACGCTGGCCGGTTTGACACTATCGCCTTTGCCCGCGTTGCCACCGCCGTCGCCGCTGACTGGGGCGCTCGCTGATGGCGATCCCGCGTCAACCGCCGAACAAAATCCATCGCCCAACCGAGGCAATCGTTGAACGCGGTTTCAGCCTCCCTTGACTCGCCCGCAGTCGTGTTGAGCGATCCGGATCTCTCGCGTCTACTAGCCCGTGTGGCGGCGCTTCAGGGCCGCGCAGTTCCAGCGCACCGGTTCGGCATGGCAACGGCGCCCAACGGCGTCGCGCTTGCGGGTTTGCCCCGGGTTGATCGCGCTGAAGAGATTTGGGCCTCTCTATTCCCCGAGTGCCCGCCGTCCGAACGGGTGACCGATCCGACGCGCGGGGACTTCCCCTTGCTTTGGATTCCTCTGAATGAATCCGAGTCGCCCCTGCTGGTCCGTGGGGGTTTGGCCTCGGGCGGCTTGGTGGCTCAGACTAACGATGGCAACAATCAGGTCCTGGAGCGAGCTGATCAAGCGCGCGGGGTCTTGTTGCGCCTGAGGGTGTCCACGGATCCAGGGACCAGTGCAGACACCGAATCTGAAGGGGCTGCGGGAACAGTCCGGGGGCCGCGCAGCGCCCGAGAATGGTTTGCCCATGCGATCCGCAAGCGCCGGCGCGTTTTCATCGAGGCGTCGATCGCGACCACCGTCTACAACCTTCTGGCCTTGGTCACGTCCCTCTATTCGCTCAATGTTTACGACCGGGTCATTCCGACCCAAGGCTGGTCGACCTTGTGGGTTCTGTCGATTGGCGCCTTTCTCGGCGTGGTCTTCGAATTCGTGATGCGCGAAATTCGTGCGGCGATGGTTGATCGAGCCTGCAAAGAGATCGATCTGGAGTTGTCAGGCATATTTTTTGGCAAGGCTCTTTCGATTCGGATGGACCGGCGGCCCAGTACGATCGGGACGTTTGCCGCACAGATCAGACAGTTCGAGTCGGTTCGGAACACGCTCACTTCGACCACCTTGTTCCTGCTGGCAGATATGCCCTTCGCCCTGTTTTTCATTGGCGTCATCGCCTTGATTGCGGGCAAAGTGGCATTGGTCCCGCTCGGACTATTGCCGGTGGCAATCCTGACGGGGTTCGCTTATCGACGCCGCATTCAGCGTCTGACCGCGCTCCAGACCGATGAAGCGAATCAACGAAATGGCGTACTGATTGAAGCGATCGATGGAATCGAGTCGATCAAGGCCGCTCAGGGCGAATGGAAGCAACTGGAGCGCTGGCAGTTTCTCAATGAATCGCTCTCGACCAATGAATTGGCTTTGCGTCACGCCACAACCCAGTCTGCCGCGGCCGTGCAGAGCATCCAGCAACTGAGTTACATCGCCATGATTGCAGCCGGGGCGGTGGCTATTGGGTCTGGCGAGCTCACCATGGGGGGGTTGATTGCCTGTTCAATTATCAGCGGACGGGCGCTCCAGCCAATCGCGATGATGTCCAATCTGATTGCACAGTGGGCCCAGGCGCGGATCTCTCTGCGCAGTCTGGACGCCATCATGGCGTTGCCCTCCGACGGACCTAACGAGGCCGGTGCACGAATGCTGATCCCCGAGAAGACCAACGGCGAACTTGCTCTCGACGAGGTTCGTTATGTTTACGGGAGCCGCGTGGATGCCAACCTACGTGGCACCGGGGGCGGCGGTCCGGTCGAGACCGGGGCACCGTCAGGTTCTGGCCCCTCTGATTTGGTCGCGTTGAGTGTTCCCAAGCTGGGCATTGCAGCCGGAGAGCGGGTTGCGATTGTGGGGCCGGTGGGCTCGGGTAAGTCAACGCTCATCAAGGTGCTTTCGGGGCTTTATCGACCGCAGTCGGGCCGAGTCTTTTTGGGGGGGGTCGACATGGCCCTCCTGGCCCCCGAATTCGTCCGCGAGCATGTCGGCTATCTGCCGCAGGACGTACGCTTGTTTCAAGGCACCTTACGAGAAAATCTCACGATCGGACTTCCTAGCCCTAGCGACGAGCAGGTCTTGCAGGCGGCCCGACTGAC
>RFVZ01000245.1 GCA_009922405.1 Betaproteobacteria bacterium | reverse complement strand
GCGCCGAGCCTGCAGGTCGCCTAGGATCGGCAGGAAGTGGTCTTCCAGAAAGAGCATGCTGGCAATCACGATATCCGCTTTTGCGATGTCCGCCTTGCAGCGCGCAATCAGGTGATCGTTGCCGGCGTATTCGGATGCTGCGTGCAAGCTAAGGGTCAAACCCGGATAGTCCTTGCGGAGGGACTTGCGTGCCCGCTCGACTGAACTGGCGAGGTGTGAATCCATCGTCACGATGACGACGTGGATGGGGGGCGAGCTCTCAGCTTGAGGTTCGGCTCGTCGGTGAAGCAAGTCAGCCGTACGATTTAAAAACATCAAGGTCCCCTGCATTGTGGGTGATCCGCCGCCGCTATTTGTGATGCTGTGCGGCTTCTCCAACCCATCTTGTTCAGTCAATAGCCCCCAATCTAGATGGACTTCATCAAAGTGTCAACTAATATTGACGGCAGGCGAAATTGACATGGCGCTAATTAAGTTTAGGCCCGCAGAGTCCGGTCAAATAGCTGGTGGAGGCGAACCCAGTGGCGCTCCGCGGACGGCTGGTCGTACATCCCCTCGCGCTTCGGGAAGACAAATCCATGGTGAGCGCCCGGGAACCACTCAATTCGGTGGGGGGAGGCGGCTTTGGCAAGGGCGTCGCTTAGTTTCTCAATATCCGCTTGGGGTGCCCAGCGATCGATTTCGGCGCATGCGAAATAGCTTTCGCAGGGGATCTTGTGCGCGACGCGGTGGGGAGAATCGGGGGCGTCAGTCGCCATATTAGCGCCGTGAATCGATGCGATCGAACGGAATCGGTCGGGGAAATCGACGGCCGCCCAAACCACAAAGGGGCCACCCATGCAGTAGCCAACGGCGCCAATGCGGGACGAATCTGCGCAAGGGTTTGAATCCACGTACTGCAACATCGAGTTGGTATCGCAGCGAGTGGTGCCCGCATCCAAAGATCGCATGAGCGTGAACATTTCGGCCATGGCAACTTCAGTGCGTTCCTTTAGAACATATTCGCGCGCATGACGGTAATAAAGGTTTGGAAGAACGACGAAATAACCGGCCGATGCCAGACGCCTCGCCATGTCGTGAAGTTCCTCGCGTTTGCCAGGGGCATCCATATAAAAAAGAACGACGGGAAATGGTCCCCCCTCATCGGGGTAAGCCACGAAGGTGTTCATGACACCGTCGACGGTCGGCAAATCGATGTGCTCTTCGATCATGATGCGTGTCCTTGAATCTACTTTAGTTCTACTTCCTGATAGGCCCATTTCAGCCAGGGCATCAGGACCATCAGGTCGGACGCCTCGACCGTCGCTCCGCACCAAATCCTCAAGCCCGAGGGTGCGTCTTTATAGGATCCAATATCGTATGCGACGTTTTCATTTTCTAGCAGTTCGACCATCGCCTTCACCTGCTCTGGAGAACGGTCGACACGCAGACAGACGCTCGTGCTTGAGCGGGTCAGGGTGTCGTTTGCCAGGAAAGTGAGCCATGGGTTTGTCGCTACAAAGTCCGCGATGACCTTGAGGTTGGCTTCGCTGCGGCTGATGGTTCCCCGCACGCCACCGAGCGAGTCCACCCATTGCAGGGCGTCAAGGTAGTCGGCGACGCAGAGCATGGAGGGCGTGTTGATCGTCTCGCCTCGAAACAATCCCTCCAAGACTTGCCCTTTATGGGTCATCCGGAAAATTTTTGGCATGGGCCATGGCGGGCTGTAATGTTCGAGCCGCTCGATCGCTCGTGGGCTCATGACCAGCATGCCGTGGGCTCCCTCTCCGCCGAGCACCTTCTGCCAGGAATAGGTCACTACATCCAGCTTTTCCCAGGGCATCTCCATAGCGAAAACGGCCGACGTTGCATCACAAAGTGTGAGACCCCGTCGGTCCTCGGGGATCCAGTCACCGTTGGGCACCTTGACTCCAGAGGTCGTTCCATTCCAGACGAAGACCACATCGTTGTCAAAGTTAACATTGTTCAGGTCGGGTAGATCGCCGTAGTCAGCCGAGATCACCCGTGTGTCGGGTAGTTTGAGTTGCTGAACGATGTCGTTGACCCAAGTCGCGCTGAACGATTCCCAGGCCAGCACATCAACGCCCCGGGGCCCAAGCAACGACCACATCGCCATCTCGATTGCACCCGTGTCGGATGCCGGAACAATGCCGATCCGGAATCCTGCAGGCAGGCCGAGCAGTCGGGCTGATTCTGAACAGGCCTGTGCAAGGGTGACCTTGCCAAGTGCAGACCGGTGCGATCGCCCCAGCATTTCTGTCGATAAATGGCGGACGTCATAACCCGGGCGTTTGGCGCAAGGGCCGCTTGAAAAGTTCGGATTGGCGGGCTTAATCGTGGGGCGCATGAGGGTCGTCGGATAGTCGTCGGATGGTCTTCGGATGGTCTTCGGGTTTTGTCTGATCGTTTTCTGAGCTCGGAATGGACCCGCATTATTGCTCGATCGAACCAAACTCGAAGGCTATGATCACTCCATCCAATCCATCGGGTCCATCATGTCCTTGTCCATCCCTGAGATCGTCGACCTCTTGAATGGCCGTGCTCACACTTGGTACGGTCAGGAGGCGGTTAGTCAGTTAGAGCATGCCTTGCAGTGTGCTCATTTGGCTGAGGTTGCTGAAGAATCCCCGGAGACGATCGTTGCCGCGCTTTTGCATGACCTGGGGCATATGCTGGGTGCCAACAGTCAGCGGCCAATTTTGGCGGTGCGAGGGGAGGGCGATGCGAAATCGCAGGACCCCGATCAGGCTCGGCCCACCGCAGACGATCTGCATCAATACATCGCGCTGCCATTTTTGCGCGGTGTCTTCGGGGATGCTGTTCTTGAGCCCATCAAACTGCACGTCGAAGCCAAACGCTACCTCTGTGCAACGGATTCGACCTACTGGGAATGTCTGTCGCCTGCATCCAAACACAGTCTCGTATTGCAGGGTGGGGTTCACAGCCCCGACCAAGCCAGTGCATTCGAAGCGCTGCCATTTTCCGATCGGGCAGCGAGGCTGCGTCGCTATGACGACTTAGCCAAGGCGCCCGGGGCCAAAACCCCGGGACTTAATCACTACAAGCAACTCATGCGAGCAGTTGCTTTATAGACCGATCACACCACCGTCGTCCTTGGTGATCACAATGGTCGCGGACCGAGGGCGTCCGGCGGGTCCATAGGCTGGGCCGACGCCTGGCCACTGGCTCTGGTAAGCAAATGGTCCAGCGCCAAGTTTGGGCGTTAGTTCTCCCGGATGCTGGATGTTCACGAAGAGCGTCTTGCCGTCGGGCGTCTCGGTAAGTCCAGTGACTTCCGAGCCTTTGGGTGCCACCAGGAAGCGACGCAAATTGACTTCGCCCAATGCCGCGCCGATAAAGGTTTCCTTCGTTGCCGTGACCGGAGCGCCGCTAACGGTCATTGTGTTGGTGACCGTCACCTTCTTGCCATCGCCGACCGTCCCTGGCACGGCGGCCAGCAACATGCAATTGGTTTCGTCGGTGAACGCGCCGTCATCGGTTTCGATCCAGCAGATTCCGGTCGCTTTGCTGAACCAGAG
>RFVZ01000244.1 GCA_009922405.1 Betaproteobacteria bacterium | reverse complement strand
GTCCTAAAGGCAGCAAGTTGGTCTATTAAAATCGCTTTGAACTGCGATGTGGTTAGAGCCTTCACCTGAGCAGTTGTCAGCGCTGCGATCTGCTCTACAGAGAGAACCGCTACTGCTGCAGTAGCAAGCGCGCCAATATTTGATAAAGCCGCGATTTCGGAAACAGCTAACGAAAACACATCGTCCGTTTGGATCGTCGCGACCTGTGCCGACGTAAATGCGGAGAATTGTCGGGCCACGAGCGAGTCGAACTGAGCAAAGGTGAGCGAGTTCAACTGGGCTGTCGTCAGCGCCGAAAAGCTCAACGTTGGTAGCGCACCAATCGCTGTGAGCGAAGTAATGTCCGGCACGCCAATCGCAATAGCCCCATCCGCAGAAATCGAAGCGACCTGGGCACTCTTGAGTGCCGAAAACTGTTCTGGTGTGAGCGCGACGAATTGGCGGGTGGTCAGGTCCTGTATCTGGCGTGTCGAAAGTGCTTCGACTTCATCCAGAGTTAACGCAACCACGCCAGCGGTCGTGAGCGAGCCGAAAAACGCCAATGAACGGATATCCGCCGGACCAATTGCAACTACGCCCTCGGTCGGAATAGCAGCCACTTGCCGATCGTTCAGGGCTGCCAGCTGACGCGTGGTGAGCGCAAGAAACTGGCTCGCCGACAAGGCCTGAATCCCTGCCGTAACCAGTGCACCGATCTGAGCTACAGAAAGAATTGCCAGGTTGGAATCTGTCAGGGCCCGAATCTGAAGCGTCGTCGCAGTGCCGATCGCTTCCAATGTCAGCGTTGAAACCTGACCTGCTGTTAACCCAGCGTAATCACGCGTATCCACAGGACAGCCTCATGTTCTCTGTCAGCTTCAGGCAACAAAGTAAGTCTTAGACTCGAACCATCCCAAAACGAGTATCAGGGCGCCCCTTTTAACGAGGCGCCCTGATTACCTGCGCGCAAAATCAATCAGACCGTGACAATCTTGACTTTGTCTTCGATCAACAACTGCGCCATCCCTTGCGTCAGGACCCGATACGAAGCGTCGCCAATGACCGTAGTACCAGCCAGTGTCCAGTTTCCAGCGTCGGAAAGTTGAACAGTGTCCTGCGCCTCGCCACTGACAACCATCTGCCGCGCGGCCCCGTGGCCACCGACATCCAGGCCCGCGACGACTGCCGTATCGCCAAAGCTAAGCACATCCGTCAGCGCAACTTTGAGCGTATCGCCTGCACCGTTGCCAGTGAAGTTGATCCGCGACAAACTGCCGACATTCGCCGCCGAATGATCAAGTGCGGCCAAGTCAACAACACGCGCTCCGAGAGGATCTGCACTTAACCAAACGTCGGCCAACTCTCGCGTGCTGCCGTCGTTCGCACGGTAGCTTCCCATAAGGCCGATCAGGTTTCCGTGATCGATGATGGCGGTCGGCTTGGCGACAAGCGACAAGGCAGCAACCCCAGCCTGAGCGAGACTACGAACTTCACCCGCATCAGTCCGGGCGTTGCTGTTTGAATCAACCCAGACCGAAAGGCTCGCGAAGCCAGCGTCGTTGGCGTCGATTACACCGTCGTGGTTGCTATCCAGCACCCGAAGCGCGGCGAAGCCGTCCAGAGCCTTGGAACCATCCGGCAACGTTGTACCACTACCGAAGAGTTCACTACCATCATCGATCAAGCCGTTTCCGTTGCGGTCCAGGGCGAGCCAGGCGTCGGTTGCGGAGAGCCAACCAACACTCTCGGCGACACCATCGGCATTGACGTCGAACACCGCGCCAGCGCTCGCCGAGAGTGTGCGTACACCGTTGCCATCGAGGTCTAGCGCAATGGGGGTCAGCTTGGCTGCAGTCATCAAACCAGCGGACGACGCGAGTGCGAATCCAGTATTCGCATGCAGGGCTGCCGTTTGTAGCGCAGTGAGCGAAACACCAGCGACCTTGTCCAGACCACCGATCTGAGCGCTCGTGAGGGCACCGATCTGCGTAACCGTTAGCGCACGCACTTCGGTCGACGTCATCGCGGCAACGGCAGCCGTCGTCAACGAACTGATGTTGGCCAAGAACGGGATATCCACCGAACCAATCGCGCGAACATCATCGGTCGTCATACTCGCAACCTGAGCAACAGTAACAACCCCAAACTGAGCTGACGTCAAGGCCAGATACTGCAACGTGGTGAGCGCAACGATCTGGGTCGTGGTCAGACTCTGCACCTGGGTCGTGGTCAACGCCATAGTCGCTGACGTACTGGCCGCCGCAATGTTGCTCAATCCCACGATATCGGCGCCAAGCGCCCGGATGGCATTCGTCTGCAACGATGCAACCTGAGCGGTCGAGAGCCCCGTCAGCTGCCTGGACGTCAGTGCGTCGATCTGCACCGTTGACAGCACCCTCAAGAGAGTTGTCGGCAGCGCATTAACCTGATTGGTACCAAGTGCTGCAATTTGGTCGACCGGCAGAGTTGACATGACCGCCGTCGTGAGCGCCCCCACTGCAGTCAGCGAGCCAACATCGCCCGTACCAAGCGCAAAGATCCTTGCGGTCGTCAAAGCAGGAACCTGCCGACTGGTCAAGAATCCAACTTGCGCTGGAGTGAGGGCGTCGTATTGGGTAGTCGTCATGGCGTTCAGGAAAGCTGTCGTGAGAGCTCCAATCTGGCCAGAAGCGAGTGCAGCCACAAAGTCAGTACCCAGCGCTGGCACACCAACCGAAGTCAACCCAGAAATATTGATGAGACCCTGAATATCCGACGTTCCGATCGCAACGACTTGTGCCGTTGACAACACGGCAACCTGGCGGGACGAAATACTGCGCAGCTGCGTTGACGTTAGCGCATCCCACTGGGTCGTCCTCAAAGTCGCCATCGACAAAGTGGAGAGGGTCGCAAGTTGCGCTGAAGTCAGCTGTGTCACCTGATTGGTCGCCATTGCAACAAGAGCACTAGTGGACAACGAGGCAACGTTCGTGAGGTAGGCAGTATCAAACGATCCGATCCCAGTGATCTGGAAGGTCTGAATTGCCGCCACCTGGTTCGCCGTCAACACCCGAACTTGCACCGAGGTCAGAGCATCGAACTGGATGTCCTGAAGAACCGCAAGCGACCGAGTCGAGAGCGCAGTGATTTGACCCGTCCGAAGCGCAACAATTTGATCGGTCGTCAATGCTGCAGACGCGGCGGTATTGAGCGATCCGATATTGGCCAACGCTGAAATATCAGCTGAACCAATCGCGACGAGGTCGGCCGCCGGAATCGCCTCAACCTGACGAGGCTGTAAAGTGGCGAATTGCGCAGAAGTCAGGGCAACGTACTGAGCGGTGGTCATCGCGACCATCTGGACAGACGTCAGCGAAGGAACGGTTGTGCTCGACAGCGCAAGCACGCCGCTCGTAGTCAAAGAGCCGATGTTTGTCAGGGACGCTAGTTTCACGGCTGCAATCGAGGCAAGGTCTCGGGTCTCGATTGCGGCAACTTGCGCCGTGTTAAGTGCCGCAAGTTGTACTGCCGTCAACCCAATGAACTGTGCCGTTGACAGGTTGACGATCTGACTCGTGGACA
>RFVZ01000243.1 GCA_009922405.1 Betaproteobacteria bacterium | reverse complement strand
TCCGAACATAGTTGTTGCAGATCCTCGCTGGTCGTACTGTAGCTAAGGTTGCCGACGTAAAGCTTCTTGCCCAAGTGGGACGCTCCGATACATGGACCTTTCGGTCCTTTGGTAAGTGAAAGACGAATTGTGCACGTATTTTCCAGATTAAGCGACCAGAAGTCACACTGCATCAATTTCGCAACATATTATGACCCCATTGGAGGAGCCCCGTCAATGCTGGGTCCACGGTGAATTGGTCCGCGTTGCGTTGTGTTCCGACCATCCATCGGTTGTATCTCTTACATTACAAATCAACTGCCGTTTCCAGCCTTGCGCAGTCGGGATTTGAATGAGTCTCCTTACTCCCGCTCCTAATGGCGGCGTCAGCGACGCCAGAGTGCTACCACCCACAAAGCCCATCCCGCCAGGAGCGCAAGTCCTCCGACCGGGGTCATGATTCCGAGCGCCCTTGGGGCACCCAATGCAAGGGCGTACAGGCTGCCACTAAACAGTCCGAGTCCGACGAGCAGGGCGATTGCTGATCGACGAAGAGCCGGATGCCGTCCTTCGGGAATGACAACTGCTGATATCCCAAGCACGAGTATCCCGAGCGCATGATTCATTTGGTAATCGACCGCGGTCTTCCATAGTTGCATCGCTTGCGGGTCGATCACGTCCCTAAGGCCATGTGCGCCAAATGCACCAATTGCGACAGAAATGCCCGCCAGCCCCGCCCCAATTCCCATCAGATTGCGGGCGAGTTCTGGCCATTTGCCCGGGTTTTCGCGAAGAAGGTTTTCCGAATCGTTCATAGGTTGATCATGGAGTTCGAAATATGAATACGGCAGAGCAGGTAATGGACATGCAAAGGTCAGCGCTGGCTACTTGGTCGGACCTTTCGGTGACCGCAATGACGGGAGCCGAACGTTGGTTCACTTTGCAGATTGATGTGATGCGATCACTCTTCGATGGTGGTCTGGACCAAACTCGCCAGATGGGTGACCTTGATAACCCGCAAAGTTTGCTTACCGCGATGAGCTCGATGAGTAAACCTATGATGGACAGCGTCATGAGTTACCACAACGAATCATTCCAGATTTTACAAACGACCAGCTTGGAACTGTCCAACATTCTCAATCAACACTGGCGTGGTAGCGCAACCAAGATCCAGTCCCTGGCAGAGGGCTCAGCTGTTCAGTCGAACGCGAGCGCATCTCCGCCCTTCCCTCTCAATGCCGCGCTCCAGTCCATCTTTGGATCCGCCTTCAAATCGCCGTTTGTTCCGGACTTCACTGGCCCATTTGGTCGAGTATTTGGTAGCTCGCTGGCTGAACGCGGAACAAAATCTGCCGATGGTGCGAAGACACGCCATCCTAGGCAGAAAGGGCACCCTAACAACGGAGGGGTCGACCCAAGTTCATCGGATCGCAAATCTCATTGAGGCTCTCGATCGTCCGCCGGCAAACTGTATTGTTTCCTGAACGCCCGGGCCGCCACCTCAGCCCGCCGCGCCAACTCCAGGAGACCATTTCGGTCAAGGTAGTCGGTTACCGTGAACCCTGCTTCATTGCGGGCGGTCGGATCAGCGCCCTCCGCAATCAATAATTCGACAATTGATTGCCGCCCTTGGCGGGCGGCAATCATGAGTGGTGTTGTGCCGTTGGGGGATTCGGCATCGATGTACGCCGACTCTTCCAGAAGCCATCGGGTCATGGCGACATGCCCCCCCGTGGCTGCGTAATGAAGCGGCGTCCAACCGGGTCGATTGATCTGCGCGCCGAGCTCAACCAGCCGACGGGCGTTTTTGAGGTCACCGCGTAAGGCTGCAATCATCAGCGGTGTCTCGCCTAGGCGGTTCAATACATCCACCCGGATCTGCTGAATCGCAAGGAGATCGGCGAGGACCTTGTTCGACCCATGGCGGACGGCAATCAACAAAATCGGATCGCCACGTGCGTCAAATGAATTCACATCCATCCCTCGCTGCAACCAGCGGCGCACCATGTCAATCCTGTCATTCCGGATCGCTTCAAAAAAGGATTCCAGCGGATCCTTTTCAGCATTCAGATTGAGGTCGTCAGTGGGCTGAACCGGGGGCGCCGCCCAAACCCACACACTGGTCGCAGCAAAACAAAACGCCAAACTAATTCGGACGATCAAATCACGCATGCGGGCTTTTGGCTTGGTTGGATAGCGCGATCAAGCGGCATGCTTGAAGAGGTCGAAAAAATTTCGGCTTGTGAGTTCGCCCACAGCGGCCACTGACGTATTGCGAATCTCGGCCAGGCGTTCGGCAACCAGGGGTACGAAGCCAGGCTCGTTGGTCTTGCCGCGCATTGGAACGGGGGCAAGGTAAGGTGAATCTGTCTCAATCAACAAGGCGTGGTTCGGTACTTTGGAGGCGGTGGTCCGAAGCTCTTCTGCGGTCTTGAATGTCAATATTCCAGAGAAAGAAATCTTGAATCCAAGCTCGATTGCGCCCTGGGCGACTTCCCAGGATTCGGTAAAACAGTGCATGACCCCACCGACGGCGTCGGCTCCCTCCTCCCTCAAAATACGCAAGGTATCGTCGGAGGCCGATCGGGTATGGACGATCAGTGGTTTGCCACAACGTCGGGCCGCTCGAATATGAGTCCGAAAACGTTCTCTCTGCCATTCCGCATCGCCTTTGATCCGGAAATAATCGAGTCCAGTCTCGCCAATGGCAACGACGCCGGGGGCATCGGCCAGGGAGACAAGATCATCGATCGTCGGCTCCTGGACATCCTCATAGTCAGGGTGAACACCGACCGAACTAAACAGGTGTTGCCGACCCGCGATGACGGAACGTAAGCGAGGCAGGTCTTCAAGCGTAACGGAGACACAGAGTGCATGGGACACCCCCGCCGCGGCCATGCGCTGCAGAACAGAATCAATATCCTCGGCAAGATCGGGAAAATCGAGATGGCAGTGGGAGTCGATGAACACGTCAATCCTTTGCCGCTGTAAATGCCTGCGTATAGACCCGAAGTGTAGCCTCGGCATACAGGCGCGGGTTTAGTGGGTGGTCAACGCTGCGACGGAATCTAAGCAATTGCTGGGCACAGGTGACGAGGGCTTGTAGATTCGACTGGGCCGCAATTGCATTCAATTGACGTAGGTCTGCACCCTTTGATCGCGGCGCGATTCCGCCGGCGACACGGGCTAGATCTTCAACCCACCGTTGAAGCGCAATGACCCATAGCGAGGGCTCAAGTGCTTCCAGGCGTTGCGCCACTTCCAAGAGATCTGCATTGGGTAGCGATGCAATTGCGGAGTGTGCAGTTTGGTATGCCTCATAACGAATCGGATCGCCATACGCCTTTGCGGCGAGTGGCGCCCCGCCACCTGCGTCAAGCAGTCGTTGGGCCGCATTGGGTTCGAGGCCGGTCGTTGAAAGTATCCAGTCTCGAGCAACTTCATTGGAGGGTGCCGTTAACGCGACGGTGACACATCGCGATCGAACCGTCGGCAGGATGCGCGCGGGGGCTTCGGATGCAAGGATAAAGATCATCCCCGCCATGGGCTCTTCAAGGGTCT
>RFVZ01000242.1 GCA_009922405.1 Betaproteobacteria bacterium | reverse complement strand
TAACAGTTCAACAAGGAGATGTTTATATGAATTCTCGCTTAGCTCTATCAAATGATGTCTCATTAAATAAAAACGTTCAAATCCAAGGATCAACCATCCAAACTGGCGATGTAACAATGAACTCGCGTCTATTAGTATCAGGCGATGTTTCATTGAATAAAAACATTCAAATCCAAGGAACATCCATCCAACAAGGCGATGTCTCCATGAATGCTCATCTTGCTGTTGCAAGTGATGTTTCATTGAACAGTAATGTTCAAATCCAAGGAAAATCAGTACAAAATGGTGATGTATCCATGAATGCAAGACTAGCTGTATCAAATGATGTATCATTGAACAGAAACGTTCAGATCCAAGGAACAACCATCCAACAAGGAGATGTCTCCATGAATTCCAGATTAGATGTATCAGGCGATGTTTCTTTAAACAGTAATGTTGAGATCCAAGGAGTAACCGTTCAACAAGGCGATGTTTCTATGAATTCTCGCTTAGCAGTTGCAAACGATGTTGCAATGAACAAGAACGTTCAAATCCAAGGAACAACCATCCAACAAGGAGATGTTTCCATGAATTCCAGATTAGATGTATCAGGCGATGTTTCATTGAATAGAAATGTTCAAATTCAAGGATCAACTGTTCAACAAGGAGATGTCTCCATGAATTCTCGCTTAGCAGTATCAAATGATGTATCATTAAATAAAAACATTCAAATTCAAGGATCAACTATCCAACAAGGAGATGTTTCTATGAATTCTCGCTTAGCAGTATCAAGTGATGTATCATTGAATAAAAACATTCAAATTCAAGGATCAACCGTTCAACAAGGTGATGTTTCTATGAATTCTCGCTTAGCAGTAGCAAGTGATGTTTCATTGAACAAAAATGTTCAAATTCAAGGATCAACTGTCCAACAAGGAGATGTAACAATGAATTCTCGTTTATCAGTATCAAATGATGTTTCATTGAATAGAAATGTACAAATCCAAGGAATAACAATCCAACAAGGTGATGTGTCCATGAATTCACGTCTAGTGGTATCAAATGATGTTGCAATGAACCGAAATGTACAAATACAAGGATCAAGTATCCAAAATGGTGATGTTTCTATGAACTCGAGGTTATATGTAGGTGGAGACGCATCATTGAATTCAAGATTATTCGTTAGTGGAGATGTATCTATTTATGGTAGACTTACAGTAATAACCGGTTATCAAAATCAAACAATTGTTAATACTGCAATAATTAACTATGGTATTTCAAATTATCAAGATTTATCAGTCAATGGTATATTATCTGCTAATGATGGTGCTATCAATCAACGTTTAAATGTAATAGGAGATGCAACTCTAAATAGTCGTTTGAATGTTTCTAGTGACGGATCATTTGGTAAACGTATATTTGTTTCTGGTGATGTATCGATGAATTCACGTTTATCAGTATCAAGTGATGTATCATTAAATAGAAACGTTCAAATCCAAGGAACAACCATTCAAAATGGTGATGTCTCAATGAATGCAAGACTAGCTGTATCCAATGATGTATCATTAAACAGAAACATTCAAATTCAAGGAACAACCATCCAACAAGGTGATGTCTCAATGAATGCTCGGTTATCAGTAGCAAGTGATGTATCTTTGAATAGAAACGTTCAAATCCAAGGATCAACCATACAACAAGGTGATGTCTCAATGAATGCTCGGTTATCAGTATCAAGTGATGTTTCCTTGAATAGAAACATTCAAATCCAAGGAACAACACTCCAAAATGGCGATGTATCGATGAATGCTCGATTATCAGTATCAAGTGATGTTTCCTTGAATAGAACCGTTCAAATTCAAGGAACAACCGTCCAACAAGGTGATGTATCCATGAACGCAAAACTAGCTGTATCAAGTGATGTTTCATTGAATAGAAACGTTCAAATCCAAGGATCAACCGTCCAACAAGGTGACGTATCCATGAACGCAAAACTAGCTGTATCAAGTGATGTATCCTTGAACAGTAATGTTCAAATCCAAGGCAAATCAATACAAAAAGGTGATGTATCCATGAACGCAAAACTAGCTGTATCAAGTGATGTTTCATTGAATAGAAACGTTCAAATCCAAGGAACAACCCTCCAAAACGGCGATGTATCCATGAATGCTCGGTTATCAGTATCAAGTGATGTTTCCTTGAATAGAAACGTTCAAATCCAAGGATCAACCGTCCAACAAGGTGATGTTTCAATGAATTCAAGATTATTTGTTGATGGTGATGTTTCATTAAATACTAGATTATATGTTGGTGGTGATGTTTCTATTTATGGCAGACTCAATGTCAATAATTATCAAAACAATACAATCATAAATACAACAACTACTAATTATACAATGATAGTAAGTGAAGACATATCATTGAATGGTAGATTATTTGTATCAAGTGATGTTTCATTGAACAGTAATCTTGAGATCCAAGGAACAACAGTTCAAAATGGCGATGTATCCATGAATTCTCGTTTATCAGTATCAAATGATGTTTCCTTGAACAGTAACGTAGAAATCCAAGGAGCTACTGTACAACATAGTGATGTCTCAATGAATGCACGTTTAGATGTTGCAAGTGATGTTTCTTTGAATAGTAACGTAGAAATCCAAGGAGCTACTATACAATATGGTGATGTTTACATGAATTCTCGTTTATCAGTATCAAATGATGTTTCATTGAACAGTAATCTTGAGATCCAAGGAACAACAGTCCAAAATGGCGATGTATCATTGAATTCTCGTTTATCAGTATCAAATGATGTTTCTTTGAACAGTAACGTAGAAATTCAAGGAGCTACTATACAATATGGCGATGTATCCATGAATTCTCGTTTATCAGTATCAAATGATGTTTCCTTGAACAGTAACGTAGAAATCCAAGGATTAACAATCCAACAAGGTGATGTATCTATGAATGCTCGGTTATCAGTATCAAGTGATGTTTCTTTGAATAGTAACGTAGAAATCCAAGGAACAACACTCCAAAATGGTGATGTTTCTATGAATTCTCGTTTATCAGTATCAAGTGATGTTTCGTTGAACAGTAACTTAGAAATCCAAGGATTAACAGTTCAACATAGTGATGTATCCATGAATGCTCGGTTATCAGTATCAAGTGATGTTTCGTTGAACAGTAACGTAGAAATCCAAGGATCAACAATCCAAAATGGCGATGTATCCATGAATGCACGTTTAGATGTTTCAAGTGATGTTTCCTTGAACAGTAACATAGAAATCCAAGGAACAACACTCCAAAATGGTGATGTTTCTATGAATTCTCGTTTATCAGTATCAAGCGATGTTTCTTTGAATAATAATCTTGAGATTCAAGGATCAACAGTCCAACATAATGATGTATCCATGAATGCTCGGTTATCAGTATCAAATGATGTTTCCTTAAACAGTAATGTTCAAATCCAAGGATTAACAATACAAAACGGTGATGTATCAATGAATACACGCTTATTTGTTGATGGTGATGTTTCATTAAATACTAGATTATATGTTGGTGGTGATGT
>RFVZ01000241.1 GCA_009922405.1 Betaproteobacteria bacterium | reverse complement strand
GTCCAGAAGGTTTTGCAACTGCTGCTCGTTGAAAACATCCCCGTTCGCGATGTACGGACCGTTCTCGAGACCATCGGCGAACACGTCGGTCGGACCCAAGACCCCACCGGTCTGTTGCTACCGGTGCGCCAAAGGCTCTCTCGAACGATTCTGCAGCAGGTTATGGGTGACGACACGGAGTTGAAGGTTGCCGCGATTCATCCGGACTTTGAGCGTATTGTCGAAGACGCCCTCGCGGGGGCGCCGGTTGCACCCGATGGCGCACTCGAGCCTGGACTGGTCAAGTTCTTGGGCGAACAGGCGGTCGAAGCCGCCAACAAACTCGAGTCGGATGGCCTGCCGCCCGTGGTTCTAGCGTCAACCGCCACCCGAACAACGATCGCCCAAATTCTAAAACGGGTTGCTCCTCAGATTTCGGTTTTGGCGATGTCTGAAATCCCCCCGACGACCCGGATCAAATTTGAAATGGTGATTTGCCAAAAGCCAGCTTAATCACAGTAGTCGTATCATCCGCATACGTTGATTTTGATTGACGTGGATTAACGATTGTTGACCTTCTAAACGGGCACCGCCCCCGGGACATTTTGGATCGATCTATGGGACCGCGCCGCTACGTCGCACTCAATCCAGCAGACGCGCTCAAGCAAATCCGTACCGAACTCGGCCCGGAGGCGGTTGTGTTATCTAACAGAGAGGTCGCGGAGGGCGTCGAGATCGTCGCAATCCGGCCCGAAGACCTCGCTTCGATGTCAGGCGAGCGCTCGATGGTGGCCCCCAATCTGGATGGTGCACCCTTTGCGGCCCTGCCGATGCCCTCTGCGCGTCTGCCCTCGGGCGGTAGCGGCGGGCCGTTGGTTGCTTCTCAATCCGGCGGTTCGCAATCCAGCAGCGCTGCACCAACGAAATCCAGAATTTCTCGGTCCGAAGGGCAGTCGGGTGCACGTGGACGCTCGGCGATTCCAGTCGTTGAGGCTACGGCTTTATCCAGTCGCTCCCGCGCGCCTGGCGCCAGTGTGATGGCGCGCCAGCGTCGAATCGAAGAAGGGCAACCCCAGAGCAGGCCCCTTGGGAGCGGCATCAATCACGAATTGATCATCGCGAATGTCTCGCAACGCAGCGACCGCGACCGGCGTCGTAACCCTGTCTATCCGCCCGACAGCGAGACACGCGGTCGCGCCAAAGCCGCCGCAGGGGATAGCGGTCGAGATGGCGTTCAGGATGGAAGCCGGCGGACTAGTGTTGGGCAAGCGCAACAACCAGCGCTGCCAGCAAGTCCCAAGCTTGCGCCGCCCTCAGAGCACGATGATTCCCGTCATCACGACGATCATCTGCGTCATGACGATCCCGCCGAACATCACGATCACCAACATGACAATCATGAAGATCAGCATGATGATGGCCATCCGGTTCAGGCGCCTGGCGATGATTACCGGCAAGAGCGAGGCCAGGGTCGTAACAAGCGGGCAGAGTATTCAAACGATCCAGGCCAGTCCGAGCTGGCGCGTGATCTCGCAGAAGTTAAACGCCTTCTGCAGACCCATGTGGCGCACACCGTCGCCGCTGCCATGTCGGCCGACAGCCCGGTGCGAGCTGAACTGCTGAAGCAGATGTTTGCCGCTGGGTTCTCAGCTGGAATGGCCAGCGAAATGGTTGCGCAAATGCCGGAGCAGGCGGACATCCACAGCGCAGTGCGCTGGATGCAAGAACGCCTCAAAGCCGACTTGCGAACGCTCGATGTGGTCAGCACCATCGATGAGGGCGGTGTCTATGCCTTTATCGGCCCAACGGGTGTCGGAAAAACGACTATGGTGGCCAAGCTTGCAGCACGCTGTGTGTTGCGTTTTGGACGCTCGCAGGTGGCGTTACTGACGACTGATACGTATCGGATTGGCGCGCAGGAACAACTGAAAGTCTTTGCAAAGATTCTGGGTCTCACCATCACCTCGGTGCGCGATGGGGCGGATCTGGCGCACAAGCTTGAAGAACTCTCGCGCAAGCACGTGGTCTTGCTTGATACCGCGGGCATGGGGCAGCGAGATCAACTCATGATCGAGCAGTTGTCCCTGTTGGCCGAAGGCCGGCAGCATCTCAAGCGCGTACTCGTTGTGAGCGCAACCACGGGTCTGCATACGCTCGATGATGTCTACGAGACTTATCGTCAGGCACTTGGTCAAGAGCCATTCTGGGGCGTGGTATTGACCAAGCTCGACGAAGCCGTCAGCCTTGCGCCCATGGTCGAGTGCGTGATCCGCCACCAATTGCCGGTGCTGTTCATGGCCAACGGCCAGCGCGTGCCCGAGGACCTGCATGTTCCCAACACCGGATATCTGGTCCACCGCAGTCTGCGGGTGAAAGCGAGCATTGCGGGAAGTACGCCTCTGGATGACCACATTCCGACCCTGATTGCCGATAACCTCGACGCCTGGGCACGCAAGAAGGCCTGAACAGCATGACTGACACTCCCAAACTCTCCGATGCAGTGGATCCACTGCGTGGCAAAGACCAAGCCGATGGGCTGCGGAAAATCTTCGGCGATGGCGGATCTATTCCGACCTACGTCATTGTTTCTTCTCTCCCCCCTGATGCTTCAGTGACCGCAGGTATCGGCGTCGCTCACTTGATGCTTCGTGAGGGTAAGCGCCTGCTTTTCATCGATGAAGTGCCACTGGGCGATCGTTTTGATCAACGTCACTTCAACAAAGTTCGTTACGATATTTCGCAAGCGCTCACCGGCACTGTTCCGCTCGAAAAGGTCGCCTCAAAGGTCTCGGATCGTTTCTGGTTCAGCGCAGGCGCCAAGCTTCAGGGCCTTTTGCGCAAGCGACTGACGCGGCAGCCGATCACGGTACCTCAGTGCGTGCAGAAATCCTCGCTGGAGGTCGATCTGGTGTTGGCCGTCACCCAGAAAATTGACCGCGATGTCATGCGATTGTTTGGGGGCGAACCCCGCTGCATGCTGTTGACAAGCACCGTGCCCGAATCACTCAAGCGTACCCTGATCAACGTCCGTGAGCTGTCGGTGACCTACACCGGCGTGCCGATCCCCATCATGATCGTCGGCGGTGAGACTGAACAACAAGCCCACCAAGCTTACGAACTCCTCGAACGGAAGTCACTCGAGCACCTCCAACAGCCACTGGCCATGATGGGTTGGGTGCGTACCGCTGATCTCAATGCCATGCTCGATGGCATTGCAGAGCCCGACATCGACGAGACCACGTCGTTCCCGGTCGGCGCGTATCGGACCATGTCGACCGCGCTGACGGGCAGCGAGTGAGCCCCCACTGAGGCAGGCCCAGCGCCCATCGGACGTGGCCCGCAGCACCCCCCAGAACGCCTATCGGCGCGAGCAACAAGACGCGCTGATCAGGTCCCACCTGCCATTGGTCCGACGAATGGCGGGACATCTCGCCAGCCGTTTGCCGCCAAGCGTTGAACTCGACGATCTCATGCAGTTCGGGTTAATGGGGCTTAACGATGCCCTGCAACGCTATCAAGCCCAAGAGGGCGTGCCCTTTGAGGTGTATGCACGCACCCGCATCCGCGGCGC
>RFVZ01000025.1 GCA_009922405.1 Betaproteobacteria bacterium | reverse complement strand
GGCTTGGCTCAATTGATGACAGGCTTTATCCGCGAGGAATTCGAACGCACACCGCTCTCCAAGGTCCTCGCGTTAATGGCATTCCCGGTGCTGAAGCGATTCAAACGCCGCTTGGATCCCCGTCGCTACAATGGCGCGAGCCTGGTTGGACTTCGCGGCGTGGTCATCAAGAGCCACGGTTCCGCGGACGCAGTGGCGTTTGTTAATGCACTGGGCCGCGCTCGGGATGCCGCCCGCAACGGACTCGTTGATCGAATAGCCAAGGTGCTTGGCTGAGGTTTCGGCACCGACACAAGTCATCTGAGCGTACACTCCACGCGTGGTTGATTTCGCTCCCCGCTAATGCATGACATTTCATCTCCGCGGTTCGCACGCATCGTGGGTACCGGCTCCGCGTTACCTGAGCGATCCGTATCGAACGCAGAGCTGGTTGCTGAGCTTGCCGAGCGCGGGATTGAAACCTCAGATGACTGGATTGTCGAAAGGACCGGCATCCGCAATCGGTATTTAGCCTCAGGCGATGAAACAACCGCCACGCTGGGTGCGCAGGCTGGGCAGCGCGCCCTTGACGCCGCCGGTAGGACGGCTGCTGACGTCGACCTCTTGATTGTCGCAACGTCCACCCCAGACCAGATTTTTCCGAGTACCGCCTGTTTGATCCAGCGTGAACTGGGTGCATTTGGTGGGGCTGCATTTGATGTGCAGGCCGTTTGTGCGGGGTTTGTCTATGCCCTTGCAACTGCAGATTCGATGATCCGGAGCGGTCTCGCACGCTGCGCGCTTGTGATTGGGGCTGAGACCTTTTCAACCATCCTCGATTGGTCCGATCGAACCAGTTGTGTGCTGTTTGGCGACGGGGCGGGAGCGGTCGTTCTGGTGGCCGACCAGTTACCTGGCATCCTCAGCACGGCGCTGCATGCGGACGGTCGCCATGCCTCGATTTTATGTACACCAGGTTCAATTCGAAAGGGTGAAATTGTCGGGCACCCCTTCTTGAAGATGGATGGGCAGGCGGTCTTCAAGCTGGCCGTCACGGTACTGGATTCGGTCGCCCGAGAAGTGCTCGATAAGGCCGGTATGGCGGTCGCGGACTTGGATTGGTTAATACCCCATCAAGCGAATATTCGAATCCTCCAGTTCACTGGTCGGCGCCTTGGCATTGATTCCGGGCGAGTCATCGTCACTTTGGATCGACATGCGAATACGTCTGCGGCTTCGGTCCCCCTCGCGTTTGACGTGGCGGTGCGGGAGGGTCGAATTCAATCGGCTCAGCATGTATTACTGCAAGGGGTCGGCGGGGGTTTTGCCTGGGGTGCGGTGCTTTTAAGATTCTGAAGTGCGTGAAGTACGGATTTGATTTATGACGATTGCGTTTGTTTTCCCCGGGCAGGGCTCACAGTCGGTGGGCATGCTCAACGGCTTCTTTGCCCCGCGAGGGGAGTCTTCACCGGTAACCGCAACGGATCTCAAGATTGAGAATGCTGTGCAGGCAGTGCTGACGGAAGCTGATGCGGCGCTCGCGGAGGACCTGAGCGGTCTGATAGCGCGCGGTCCTATCGAGTCCTTGAATTTAACAACCAATACCCAACCCGCCATGCTGGTTGCGGGTTGCGCTACGCTCGCCGCCTGGCGAGCTGTTGGTGGACCCGAACCTGCAGCGGTCGCCGGACATAGCCTCGGCGAGTACTCTGCGTTGGTGGCGACAGGCTCACTGAACTTGGCAGATGCCGTTCGACTGGTTCGGATTCGCGCTCGAGCAATGCAGGATGCGGTTCCGGTCGGGTCGGGGGCCATGGCGGCCATTTTGGGCCTTGAGGATGCCGCGGTACTGGCGGTCTGTGACCAGGCCAGCGCCGACGCGAAAGCGCACGGCGAACCCGCCGTCGTCGAAGCGGTAAATTTTAACGCGCCGTCTCAAGTGGTTGTTGCCGGGCATCGTGAGGCCGTTGAACGGGCTTGTGTTTTGGCCAAAGCGGCTGGCGCGAAACGGGCTCTGCCTCTTCCGGTTTCGGCGCCATTTCATGCGTCCTTGCTCGAACCTGCTGGTCTCGTGCTCAGGGGCGCGTTGGCTGAACTCGCTTTTCAAACACCAGGCATCCCCTTGGTCAACAACATTGACGTGGCGATTGAGTCAGGACCAGATCGCATCCGGGATGCGTTGGTCCGGCAGGCTTGGGGGCCGGTGCGATGGGTTGAGGTGGTGTTACGGTTGCAGTCAATGGGGGTGACCCATTTGATCGAATGTGGACCAGGTAAAGTATTGGCTGGCTTGACCCGTCGGATTGCCCCGGAACTGCGTAGCAGTTCGATTCATGACGCGGCTTCGCTTCAGGCAGTACTGGCTGAGGTGACAGGCGTTATGGGGGTGCCTTCATGAATTCTTCTGATAACGCGCTCCAGGGGCGAAGGGCCCTCGTGACCGGTGCATCGCGCGGGATCGGTCAGGCGATTGCATTGGATCTCGCGTCGCGGGGCGTTCATGTCATTGGGACCGCGACCAGCTCTGCGGGGGCTGAAGCCATTGATACGCATTTTGCAGCCAGCAAGCTTTCGGGGCGGGGTGTGGTTGTCAATGTAGACGATGCACCGGCGATAGAAGTCCTGATTGCGAGTCTGCTCGAGCAGGGGCCGATTGAGATTTTGGTACACAACGCTGGTATCACTCGAGACAACCTTTCCATGCGGATGAAAGACGCCGATTGGGACGCGGTGATTGAAACCAATTTATCCGCCGTGTTTCGCCTTAGCAGACTCGTTATGCGCCCCATGATGAAGCAGCGATATGGCCGCATCATTCATGTCACCTCGGTGGTTGGGCATCTCGGTAACGCTGGACAGGCCAACTATGCGGCGGCGAAAGCTGGTGTGGAAGGCATGAGTCGGTCATTGGCCCGTGAATTTGGCAGTCGTGGCATTACGGTCAACTGTGTCGCCCCCGGGTTTATCGATACCGATATGACCCGCAATCTGGGTGACTCGGTCACCTCTGGCCTACTTGCACAAATCCCTCTGGGCCGCCTCGGACGCGCGGTGGAGGTTGCCCACGCGGTCAGATTCTTGTGTGAGGCTGACTACGTTACCGGGGCTACGATTCACGTCAATGGCGGCATGCACATGGCTTGAGGCGCTTGCCCGCTGATACAATCTCGATACTTTCACCGGGGAATTTTATGGACAGTATTGAACAGCGCGTCAAAAAAATTGTGGCCGAACAATTGGGCGTGGCGGAAGCCGAAATTAAGATTGAGTCATCGTTTACCGATGATTTAGGAGCAGACTCACTCGATACGGTCGAACTCGTGATGGCACTGGAAGATGCGTTTGAGACCGAGATACCCGACGATGAAGCCGAGAAGATCACCACGGTTCAGCAGGCAATTGACTACGTCAAGGCACACATCAAGGCCTGACCTCAGGCTGGGCGCTCGTAACTGTCACACAATGTGGGGGCTGAACTGAGTAAGCGACGGGTTGTCGTCACGGGCTTGGGGATCGTTTCGCCGGTTGGAAATGACGTCGTAACGGCCTGGAAACAGATTACTGCCGGCCAGAGCGGAATCTCGACAATCTCGCGATTTGATGCGTCGGGTCTCAATTCACAGATTGCCGGTGAGGTCAAAGACTTCGATGTCGCGCTCTGGATAAACCCCAAAGAGGCGCGACGTTTCGATACCTTCATTCACTACGGAGTCGCCGCGGGTGTTCAGGCGCTGCGTGACAGCGGCCTCGAAGTGACCGACGCCAACCGCGAGCGGATTGGCTGTATGGTGGGGTCCGGAATTGGTGGTCTCCCCCTGATTGAAGACACCCACGATGCTTATCTAGCCGGCGGCGCCCGCAAAATCAGCCCGTTTTTTGTGCCCGGTTCGATCATTAATCTGGTCAGCGGGCAGTTATCGATCCAGTGCGGATTGCAAGGGCCCAATCTTGCCGTCGTGACCGCGTGCACCACGGGGCTTCATTGCATTGGCGAGGCCTCGCGACTGATTGAATACGGCGATGCCGATGTCATGCTGGCGGGAGGGTGCGAGAGTACGATATCTCCGCTTGGCTTGGGCGGATTTGCCGCCATGCGGGCCCTTTCAACCCGCAACGATGATCCTGCAGCGGCGTCACGACCGTGGGACAAAGACCGGGACGGCTTTGTGTTGGGCGAAGGCGCTGGCGTGTTGATGCTAGAAGAATATGAACATGCTCGTGCTCGCGCCGCTAGGATTTACGCTGAAATTTTGGGCTTTGGCATGAGTGCCGATGCCGGCCACATTACCGCTCCCGATGTTGACGGGCCGAGACGATCGATGCAGATCGCGATGCGCCATGCGAAAGTTACTGCGGACCAGATTGATTACATCAACGCCCACGGGACCTCCACGCCTCTCGGTGACCTCAATGAGACCAATGCGGTCAAGTTGGCACTGGGTGAGTCAGCCGCCCGTAAGTTGGTTATGAGTTCGACCAAATCGATGACCGGTCACCTGTTAGGGGGTGCTGGTGGGATCGAACTCGTATTCACAACGCTCGCGCTACATCATCAGGTTGTACCGCCAACCATAAACCTCGATGAGGCTGGCGAGGGCTGCGATCTTGACTACTGCGCCAATGTAGCCCGTGATCGGGTAATCAATGTGGCTCTGAAAAATTCGTTTGGCTTCGGCGGGACGAATGGCTCCCTGGTGCTTGCACGCGTCTGATACGGTTGGCAGGTGAATCCTGCTGAGACCTCCGGAATTGAACTCTGTGTCGTCCCGGAGCGCTCCCAGTTTGCGCACCGGTTGTTAGCGGTCGCCATCGGTATTTCAGCGCTCTCGAGTTTGCTGCTGGGGCGAAGTTGGTGGGCGAGGTTTACTGAGCCGCTGTCTTGGCTCGCTCTACCAATAATCGCTATCCTTTTGGGCGTTCTCTGGCGGATATGGCGAACTCTTGGAGGCATGCCGGTGCCTCGCAGGATCGAGTTTCTTGCGAGTGGGCACGTGCTCATCACACCCGCCGCAGCGTCAATTTCAATCGAGTGTATTCCGGGCGCCTTGGTCATGGTCGGTCACTTGTTGGCGTTTACGTTTTGTCCGTGTAAACCGACAAAAACCATCGTGGATATTCAATGGCTGTCAGGTGCGGATGCCATCGGCGACGAGAAGTGGCGGCAGCTTTGCGTTTGGCTGGTTTGGCACCGGCGGGCAAAAAAATCGCTCTAATGAGTGCCGGAGATCCTTGTTTAATTTCGATCAAGCCCCATCTTCACTAGGTTTCTACAGGATCCATCTCATGACACGAATCCTCCCTCGATCACGGCACACATTGCTTGCGCTGGCTTTGGTGTTTGGTTCGGCGATCACCGCGACGGCGCAGCCATCCGTAGCGGCTCCAACGACGCCCTCAGTCGCCGGCACGCCTGCCCAAGTCGCGGCACCAGCGTCTCCGGTCATCATGTTGCCGGATTTCACCGAGCTGGTTGAAAAGGCGGGACCTGCAGTGGTTAACATTCGCACGGCGGAGCGCGCGCGCCAGTCGGGGCCCCAGGGTGGTGATCCTGACGAGAATGATCAGTTTTATGAGTTCTTCAAGCGCTTCTTCCCGCCCGGGCAGATGCCGCAACGCCCGGGGCAAACTCCAAGGGGGCGCGGGGATGGCCCCGTCCAGCGCGGTGTCGGTTCGGGATTCATCTTGAGTGCCGACGGCTACATCATGACAAATGCGCACGTTGTCGATGGGGCCGAGGAAATCACGGTCACCATGACCGACAAGCGTGAATTCAAAGCCAAGCTGATTGGCGCCGATGCGCGGACTGACGTGGCCCTCGTCAAGATCGAAGGCCACCACCTGCCTGTCGTAAAGATAGGCGATTCCAGCCGCCTGAAGGTGGGGGAGTGGGTTGCCGCAATCGGATCGCCCTTTGGTCTTGAAAATACCGTCACTGCAGGCATAGTCTCGGCCAAGGGCCGGGATACGGGTGATTACCTCCCATTCATCCAAACTGACGTGGCGATTAATCCTGGCAATTCCGGTGGGCCGCTCCTCAATTTGCGGGGTGAAGTGGTCGGTATTAACTCCCAGATCTATAGCCGCACTGGTGGCTTTATGGGGATTTCGTTCGCAATCCCAATTGATGAGGCGATCGGGGTGACCGATCAGTTGCGGGCCAATGGCCGGGTCGTAAGAGGTCGGATCGGGGTTGGTATTACCGAGGTGACCAAAGACGTTGCTGAACCACTCGGTCTGACCAAGGCCAGTGGCGCACTCGTGCGGTCCGTAGATCCAACGGGGCCCGCAGACAAGGCAGGTCTCGAAGTCGGCGACATCATCTTGCGCTTTGAAAGCAAAGCAATTGAAAAATCGACGGATTTGCCGCGCTTGGTCGGTGCAACAAAGCCTGGTACGAAGGTAACACTTCAGGTTTGGCACAAAGGCCAGATGCGCGATGTCCAGGTCACAGTTGCTGAACTGGAAGCTGACCGATCGACCAAAACGTCCGAGCGCAAACCCGGTGAGCGGGCGGCGCCAGTGGTTACCGCCAATGCACTCGGCCTGATCGTTTCGGATCTTAACGAAGAGCGTCGTTCGCAGCTAAGGATTAAGGGCGGCGTCCTGGTCGACGGTGCAGAAGGCGCGGCAGCACGAGCAGGGATTCAAACTGGGGACGTGTTGTTAGCGCTCGATAATATCGACATCACCGGCGCCAAGCAGTTCAACGAACTGGCTTCCAAGCTAGATCGGTCGCGTGCCCATGTGTTGCTGGTCCGAAGGGGTGACAGTGCGCAGTTTGTTCCAATCCGCCCGCAGTCGCGTTGATCTGGAGTCGGGGCTAACCATGCGTTTAACGCAGGCCAATCAGCTAGAATGACCGATTGGCCTGCGGCCGCCCCCATCGGCCCCAACCGGTCGAATTCCATGCAACGGATTCGCAACTTCTCGATCATCGCCCACATTGACCATGGCAAGTCGACGCTCGCTGACCGACTGATTCAGCGCTGTGGCGGTCTGAGCGACCGCGAGATGGAGGAGCAGGTGCTTGACTCCATGGATCTCGAGAAGGAGCGAGGGATTACGATCAAGGCGCAGACCGCTGCGCTGCGCTACAAGGCACTCGACGGATTTGTCTACGCACTCAACCTGATTGACACCCCGGGTCACGTTGATTTTTCCTACGAGGTTAGCCGGTCTCTCTCGGCCTGCGAGGGCGCGTTATTGGTAGTCGATGCGTCCCAAGGCGTCGAGGCACAAACGGTTGCCAACTGTTATACCGCTCTGGATCTCGGCGTCGAAGTGGTTCCTGTTTTGAACAAAATGGATCTGCCTCAGGCTGATCCTGACCGAGCCCGAGAAGAAATCGAGGATGTCATCGGGCTCGATGCGACGGATGCTATTGCGGCCAGCGCCAAAACCGGCATGGGAATCGACGAGATTCTTGAGGCCGTCATCGCTCGAATTCCGCCGCCCAAAGGCAATCCCGAAGCCCCGTTGCAGGCGCTTGTGATTGACTCCTGGTTCGACAACTATGTCGGTGTTGTGATGTTGGTCCGGGTCATGAATGGGGTCCTTCACCCGAAAGACCGAATCCGGATGATGGCAACGGGAGCGTTGCATCTCACCGAGCAGGTTGGATTTTTTACACCTAAAAGCGTCGCCCGTGAGCAGTTGTCAGCCGGTGAAGTGGGATTCGTGATCGCTGGCATTAAGGAACTTAAGTCAGCTCGGGTCGGGGATACGATTACGACTGAAAAGCAAGGCGCGACGGAGGCTTTGCCTGGTTTCAAAGAAATTAAGCCCTCGGTGTTTGCCGGCCTCTACCCGGTGGAATCCAACCAGTTCGAAGCCCTGCGCGAATCACTTGAGAAGCTTCAACTCAACGACGCTGCGCTGCAGTTCGAACCCGAAGTCTCGCAAGCCCTGGGGTTCGGATTTCGTTGTGGGTTCCTCGGTCTTTTGCACATGGACATCGTTCAAGAGCGCCTGGAGCGCGAATTCAACATGGAACTGATCACGACCGCGCCGACTGTGGTCTATGAAGTGTTGATGCGTGACGGAACGATCATTCAGGTCGAAAATCCAGCCAAACTGCCCGATCCTGCCAAGATTGAAGAGATTCGCGAGCCGATCGTCGAGGTGAAAGTTTTTACCCCTCAGGAGTACGTTGGCGCGGTAATCACGCTGTGTACGGGCAAGCGCGGTGTGCAAAAGAACCTCGCGTATCACGGACGCCAGGTTCACCTCACGTATGACCTGCCCATGAACGAAATCGTTCTCGATTTTTTTGATCGGCTCAAGAGCGTTTCTCGCGGCTATGCGTCAATGGACTACGAATTCCTAGAATATCGCTCTGCCGATGTTGTGAAGATGGATCTTCTGGTTAACGGTGACAAAGTGGATGCCTTGAGCGTAATCGTTCACCGGAGCAATTCGGCCTACCGTGGGCGCGAAGTGGCCGCGCGCCTGCGTGAGTTGATTCCCCGCCAAATGTACGATGTCGCGGTCCAGGCCGCGATTGGGGCAAATATTATTGCGCGCGAGAACATCAAGGCTATGCGTAAGAATGTGCTGGCCAAGTGTTACGGCGGAGATATCTCGCGAAAGAAAAAACTCCTGGAAAAACAAAAGGCTGGCAAGCGGCGCATGAAGCAGGTCGGAAATGTAGAAATCCCGCAGGAGGCCTTTCTCGCCGTCCTCCAGGTTGCGGACCGCTGATCGCTCGAACTTTCTAATCGTATGAATTTTGCTCTGATACTTTTTTGCCTTTTGCTGTTTACCTTCAGCTTTTGGATTTTGGAAAAATTCCTCTGGGCGCCAGCGAGGCTTCGGCTCGGAGTCACTACCCAACCCTGGTGGCTTGAATACACAGCTGGATTATTTCCCGTCATTGCGGTGGTGTTTTTCGTTCGTTCGTTTGTCGTCGAACCCTTCAAGATTCCCTCTGGCTCGATGATCCCGACCCTTCTGGTCGGTGACTTGATACTCGTCAATAAGTTCACCTACGGGCTAAGACTGCCCGTCATCCACACAAAAATTATCGATGTGGGTTCGCCCAAGCGGGGCGATGTCATGGTGTTTAGGTTCCCCGCCGACCCTTCCGTTGATTACATCAAGCGGGTCGTGGGCCTGCCGGGTGACAAGGTCACTTACGAGCACAAGCGCCTAAAAATTAACGATGTCGAAGTCGCAATTACTCAGGCCGGTGAATTTTACGATTCAGAGCGCTTGAGTTACACCCGTCAGTCGGCGGAGAAATTGGGGGACGTCGATCACCGGATGTTGACTGATTTCGATAAGCCCTCGTTTATCTCGCCGATCGGGGATTTTCCGTTTCGCGATCAGTGTGAGTACACCTCGGCGGGGGTTCGCTGCACCGTACCAGCTGGGCATTTTTTCATGATGGGCGACAACCGCGACAACTCACTTGACAGTCGATTCTGGGGGTTCGTTCCTGAAAAGAACATTGTTGGCCGCGCGTTCTTCGTTTGGATGAATTTCAGCGACTGGGGCCGCATCGGAGCGTTTAAGTGACGCGCCCGCGATGATCGACCCCCAGATCCTTGCGCGGCGATTGGGCCATGCGTTCACGGATCCGCAGTTGATGCGTCAGGCTTTGACGCACCGAAGCCACGGCGGCGCTGATAACGAGCGGCTCGAGTTCCTGGGGGATGGGATTCTGAATTGCGTCGTGGCTGTTCTCCTCTATGAATCATTTCCGCGGATCAACGAGGGCGGGTTATCCCGCTTGCGTGCTCGCCTGGTTCGGCAGGAATCTTTGGCTTTGATCGCACAAAATCTGGGTCTTTCGGATCACCTGCTGCTTGGCGAGGGCGAGCTGAAGAGCGGCGGATTTCGGCGCCCATCGATCCTGGCGGATACCCTTGAGGCCCTCGTTGGGGCGGTCTTTCTCGACGCGGGGTTTGAGGCAGCCCGGCGGGTTGTTGGATCTTTGATGGGGGACGCGATCGCGGACCTTGATCCGAAGGCAGAGGATCGCGACCCTAAGACCCGATTGCAGGAGGTGTTGCAGTCGCGGCGTATTTCGTTGCCAGTCTATCGAGTGCTGGCGACCCGTGGGGCTGCTCATGAACAGCAATTCGAAGTCGCCTGCGAGATTTCTACGTTCCAGATTTCGGCAGTTGCGCTGGGTTCCAGCAGGCGGGCGGCCGAACAGCTTGCCGCCGAACAGGCATTGCAACAACTGAAGCGGTCGACCTAAATTGAGCCAAAAAACGATGGGCCAGCTCTTTCGAAGCGGCACAGTCGCCATTGTTGGGCGACCAAATGTAGGGAAATCGACGCTCCTCAATCGATTGATTGGCTCGAAGGTCAGCATTACTTCCGCCAAGGCTCAAACGACCCGACACCGAATTGTTGGCGTCTTGACGCAAGAGCACGCGCAACTGGCATTTCTTGATACACCAGGATTTCAGACTCGCCATGTCGGTGCGCTCAATCAGGTCCTTAATCGGACGGTTCGTCAGGTTCTGAGCGATGCCGATGCGGTCATGCTGGTGGTTGATGCGCCGGCTGGATGGACACTGGCCGATGAGCGCGTGCTCAAGCTGATTCCTGATGACCGCCAGGTAATACTTGTCTTGAACAAGACGGATGCGGCGGGCGAGCGCTTGGCCCTTTTGCCACTGGTCGATCGCGTGCGGCAGTTGCGCGAGTTTGCCGCTGTTGTCCCCATCAGTGCGCAACGCGGAACCCAACTCGAGGCCTTGATCGAGGAGTGCGTGCGCTTGCTTCCGCCAGGGCCGCCTCTGTACGAACCTGATGCGATCACTGATCGAAGCGAACGTTTTCTTGCCTCTGAGGCGCTCCGCGAAAAGGTGTTTCGTCTAGTGGGCGATGAGCTCCCATACACCACCACGGTCGTGATCGATCAGTTCGAGGAGTTGCCGCACTTGCGGCGAATCCGGGCGACGATCCTCGTCGAAAGAGACGCTCACCGTCCCATCCTGCTGGGTGGTGGCGGTGAACGGATGAAACGGATCGGCAGCGAGGCCCGTGCAGATCTTGAGCGATTGTTCGGTTCCAAGGTTCACCTTGAAGTCTGGGTCAAAGTGAAGGGGGGTTGGGCGGATACCGAACAATCGTTGCGGGCCTATGGATACGAGTAGTGCATCGAGTCGGGCTGTGGCTGGGGCCGAGGCGTTGGGTTCGACCCGCCCGGTGCGAAATGAGCCGGCTTTCGTGTTGCACAGCACCCCTTGGCGCGAAACCAGTCTGGTCGTTGAGTTATTCAGCCGGAGCTATGGCCGTGTTCCCGTGATTGCACGAGGTGCAAAACGACCCCGCTCAGCCATGCGTGCCGTGTTGCTGGCTTTCCAGCCGCTCACTGTGGGCTGGAGTGGTCGTGGTGAATTGCGAACGCTGATGGCAGTCGATTGGGTCGGTGGGTTACCAATGCCGCAGGGCTCAGCGCTGCTGTCGTCTTTTTATTTGAATGAGCTCTTGGTGCGTCTGCTGCCGCGTGAAGATCCGCACCCTGAACTCTTCGATGCCTATCTGGAGGCGGTTGGCGCTCTGGGCCACGAAATGGCCATCGAGCCAACTCTGAGGCGTTTTGAACGATCTTTGCTTGAGAAGATTGGCTATGGCGCGGATCTCGCGCGAGACGCCAACGGCACGGCGATTGACCCGTCCGTGATGTATGGATTTGATCCGGTCCGGGGCTGGGTCACCCAGAACGGATCTGCTGATCCAGAAGATCGCCGTGCAGGCATGCAGGGATTTGCCGGAGCGACGCTGTGCGCGCTCGCGAGTGGCGCCTTCGATGACCCGCAACTGCTCGCCCAGATGAAGTCCCTGACCCGAATGATGCTCAATGCTCGGCTCGAGGGTCGACAACTCGCGACCCGACAAATTCTGCTTGATTTGCAGCGACTATGATTCATTCCTCTCTGTTGAACACGGACTGCCATGATTGAACTGGGTGTCAATATCGATCACGTAGCGACGGTACGGCAGGCTCGAAGAACTTATGAGCCAGATCCGGTATGGGCTGCGGTCGAGGCGCATCTTGGGGGCGCCGACGGCATTACTGTCCATTTGCGCGAGGATCGCCGTCATATTCAGGATGAGGACGTGCGGCGTTTGCGCGACCTGACACACATCAAGCTCAATCTCGAGATGGCGGCCACCGAAGAGATGGTTGAGATCGCCCGTTCCCTAAAACCCGAAATGGCGATGCTTGTTCCAGAGGGGCGCCATGAGGTCACGACGGAGGGCGGTCTGGATATTGCCGGAGAGTTGGCAGCTGGTGGTGAACGGATTCGTCGGGCAATCGGCGAACTCGCACAGGCCGGCATCATGACCAGTGTGTTCATCGACGCCGACCCTCGCCAGGTCGAGGCTGCAGCACGCGTCGGAGCCCAGGTCTGTGAGGTTCACACCGGCCCGTACGCGCACACCTTTCACGCGCAGGGCCGCGATCCTGAGCGACCGCTGGTGGCCGCTGAACTCGAAAAGGTCCGAATTGCGGGCCAATCCATTCGCGATGCCGGCATGCGATTCAATGCGGGCCACGCGCTCAATTATTTCAATGTGCAGCCGGTGGCGCGCCTGGCGGGTGTTCGCGAGTTGCATATTGGCCATGCGATTGTTTCGCGTGCGGTTTTTGTTGGTCTCAGGGAGGCCGTTCGGGAGATGAAGCGTCTGATGCGCGAAGCGCAGGGTTTCGGTGGGCAATGATTCGGGGGATCGGTACCGACATCGTCCGTATTGCGCGGATCGATGCACTTGTCAATCGCTGGGGCGATCGGTTTGTGCGCCGCATTCTTGGCCCCGATGAGTTGCAAGAATTCTTTCGGCGGCGTGAGCGTGGCGGACCGCAGCATGGTCATCGGCGTTCGGTCGACTATCTGGCGAAGCGATTCGCTGGCAAAGAGGCCTTTTCGAAGGCATTGGGAACGGGACTTCGGGGTCCGATGACCTTGTTGTCATTGCAGATTCTCAACGACGCTGCTGGAAAACCGGTTGCCGTTCCTCGCAAAGCGCTTGCCTCATGGGTACGGCAAAACCGATACCGCGCGCACGTTTCACTTTCCGATGAGTTCGATGCCGCCATTGCTTTTGTGGTGATTGAGGAGGACCCCGAGATGACACCGTTAACCCTGAGCGCGCCGTATGGACCGGTGATGGCCGACATCGCTGGCCTGACCTTGACCGAGGACGAGCGATCACTCCTGCGCGATCCGAAGGTGGGCGGTGTCATCTTGTTCGCTCGAAATTTTGACGGTCGAGCTCAGTTGGCTGCGCTGACGGCCGAGATACATGCCCTGCGAAAACCGCCGTTACCTCCTTTGCTGATTGCGGTGGATCATGAAGGCGGGCGTGTTCAACGGTTCCGCGACGGGTACTTTCATGTCCCGCCAATGCGCCAGTTTGGGGCGATTTGGGACCAAAGCCCTGCGCGCGCATTGGCAGTAGCGACGGATGCGGGCTTCGTGCTGGGTGGTGAGTTGCGTCGTGATGGCGTTGATTTCAGCTTCACCCCGGTCCTTGATCTGGATTGGGGTGAAAGCGGCGTGATTGGTGATCGGGCCTTTCATCCCGACCCTGCGGTCGTGACGGCGCTCGCGCGTGCGCTGTCTCATGGCCTGCTTTTGGCGGGGATGCGAAATTGTGGAAAGCATTTTCCGGGGCATGGCTGGACACGCGCGGACTCGCATCACGAGCTCCCCGTCGACGACAGATCGCTGGAGGCGATCCTTGCGCAGGATGGCGAGGCGTTCAGCGCGTTTGGCACTCCGGCTTTAACCTCGGTCATGACCGCGCATGTCGTGTATCCCAGCGTCGACGCTCGTCCTGCGACATTTTCGCCCCTATGGTTGCAAACGGTTCTGCGTGAACGGTTTAAGTTTGATGGGGTCATTTTCAGCGACGATCTGAGTATGGCGGGTGCAGTGAGTGTGGGATCGATTGAGGAACGGGCGCTCTCAGCGATAGCGGCCGGGTGCGACATGATTTTGGTTTGTAATGCACCGGAGCAGGCAAAGCGAGTCGTCGCCTGCGATTCGATTCATAACGACCCCGAGTCTTCGCGGCGGATTGCAGGCCTCGTGCCTTTGGGCCCACCACCCAGTGAGGCTTTACTCAAGATGGTTCGTGAGCGTTTGCAGCAGTTGCTTGTAGGGCAGGGTGACTGAACCCGGTGCAAAGATGGTGGCGTCCATTTCGACGGTTTCCGATGCGGTGGCTTCCGATGGTGGGGCGACCGCCAGGGCAGCGGCCCAGACGGATCTGCGCGCATACCTGACGTCACTGCCCCATTTGCCCGGTGTCTACCGGATGCATGCGGCCGACGGTTCCTTGCTCTATGTTGGCAAGGCACGCGACCTCAAGAAACGCGTGTCGAGCTATTTTCAAAAGACTCATTCGAGCCCCCGAATCGGGCTGATGGTTTCGCAGATTGCATGGCTTGAGACAACGATCACGCGCAGTGAAGCCGAAGCCTTGTTGCTCGAGAACAATCTGATTAAGACCAACAAACCGCGTTACAACATTCTGTTTCGCGATGACAAGTCGTACCCCTACGTCAAACTCAGTGGCCATCAATGGCCACGTCTGGCGTACTACCGCGGGGGGGTTGACCGAGATGGACAGTATTTCGGCCCCTACCCAAACGCTTGGTCGGTTAAAGAAAGTATTCAGGTCCTGCAGAAGGTCTTTCGATTGCGCAGCTGCGAGGACACGGTTTTTGCCAACCGCAGCCGCCCATGCCTCTTGGCGCAGATCGATCGGTGCAGCGCCCCGTGCGTTGCGGCGATTGAGCCCGAGGCTTATCGGGCCGATGTCATTCAGGCGACTCGGTTTCTGCGTGGCGAACACGGCGCCTTGATGGCCGAATTTGAAGCCGCCATGTTGGCGGCTGCAGAGGATCTGCGATTTGAGGAAGCCGCGATTTATCGCAACCGAATGACGTCTCTCGGGCGGATTTTGCAGCAACAGTCAGTCGACACGGGTGGCGAGGTCGATGCTGATGTGATCGCCGTCGCGATCCAAGGCGGACGGGTCTGCGTGAATTTGGCCATGATTCGCGGAGGACGTCATCTCGGCGATCGACCCCATTTCCCCTCGCAGGCCCAAGGGGTGGAGCAAGCCTGGGATCTGGCCGAAATCGTGACTGCCTTTGTATCCCAACATTATCTGGTGGCGCCCGCTCCAGGGGTGATCGTGTGCGCGACAGCGATTCCTGACGAGGCACTCGCTGCGCTTGAACAACAAACGGAGCACCCTATCACCTGGGTGCGGCAACCTCACGAGAATCGCCGCCGATGGCTGGAATCTTGTCAGCAGAACGCGGACATTGCTCTTGCCCGTCTACTTTCGGAGGACGGATCCGCTCGGGCGCGAACCCGCCGTTTATTAGAGGCTCTGGGCCTGGATCCTGATCTCGAAGACGACGCGTTTGATCGCTTTCGGATCGAGTGTTTTGATATCAGCCACACCATGGGCGAAGCGACCCAGGCCTCCTGTGTGGTCTACGAAAATCACGCGATGGTGAGCAGCCAATACCGACGATTCAACATCACGGGGATCACCCCTGGTGATGATGTCGCGGCGATGCGCCAAGTGTTGATCCGGCGTTATGGGTCACAAACCGATGCGCCCCGCAACGACCGGCATCGGTTGCCTGATCTCGTGCTCATTGACGGTGGCAAGCACCAACTCAATGCGTCGCGCGCTGTATTTGAAGAGTTGGGACTTGATGTCGGACTCCTGGTCGGCGTTGCGAAGGGCGAAGACCGCAAAGTCGGACTTGAAACTCTGGTGTTTCCGGATGAGCGGCCTTCGCTGTCTTTGGGGCGTGATTCGGCAGCGTTGATGCTGATCGCCATGATCAGGGACGAGGCGCACCGATTTGCTATCACTGGAATGCGCGCCAAGCGGGCCAAAGCTCGTCAGGCCTCATCGCTGGACGAGATTGACGGCATCGGCCCAAGGCGACGTCAGCGCCTGCTGGCTCGTTTTGGCGGCGTGCGCGGGGTACAGTCTGCGAGTGTTGAAGAACTGGCTTCGGTGGAGGGCATTTCAACGACGCTCGCTCAGACTATTTATCGTCGCTTGCATTGAGATTGAGGCCCATGCCACTGAACCTGCCGAATGTTCTGACGCTATTGCGTATCCTCGCGATTCCGCTCTTGGTCATTCTGTACTTGCTGCCGTCGCTCACAATCGCCTCGGGTGATCGCGATCTGGCGGCCGCCTTACTTTTTACGGTTGCAGCCATCACCGACTGGTTTGATGGATGGCTTGCGCGGCGTTGGGGCCAAACTTCAGCGTTTGGGGCATTTCTGGACCCCGTTGCAGACAAGCTGATTGTGTGTGCGGCACTTCTGGTGCTGCTTCAGTTGGGCCGCGTTGATGGTTTGATCGCACTTGTAATCATCGGACGCGAGATCACTATCTCGGCGTTGCGTGAATGGATGGCTACCGTCGGGGCGAGTCGTAGTGTTGCCGTTCACTCAGTTGGCAAATTCAAGACTGCTGCACAGATGGTTGCGATCCCGCTCTTATTGTTTGATGGGCAACTCTTTGGTTTCGATGTTCGACCCGCTGGAACGGTCTTGGTGCATGTCGCAGCAGCGCTTACCCTCTGGTCGATGGCGTATTACCTGCGCAAGGCCTGGCCGTTCCTGCGCGAAACCGACGCTTGACTTCCCAACCGGAAAAGATATGATTGCCGGCTTGTTGAAGGCGGGAGTAGCTCAGTTGGTAG
>RFVZ01000240.1 GCA_009922405.1 Betaproteobacteria bacterium | reverse complement strand
GCGCTCCTGATCGGCAGCGCAGAAGAACTCGATGCGGAGCGCGTTCGAGGGCGTCTCCGGATTGGGGTGACTGCGGGCGCATCAGCCCCGGAAGTCCTCGTCGAGCAACTTGTCGCGCGCCTGCGCGAACTCGGCGCTGCTGAAGTCCAGCGCCTCGATGGACTCGAAGAGCATGTGCGTTTCCCCTTACCGAAGGGGCTAGGTGACTAACTGGTTCGTTGATCACGTTGCCCGACAGCCTTCGGGGCGTTTATAGTATCGGGCTTCGCTGCTGTAGCTCAGTTGGTAGAGCAACTGATTCGTAATCAGTAGGTCGGGGGTTCGATTCCTCTCAGCAGCACCAAAACGCCATCCAAGAACGTCCAGTCGTTTTCGGCCAGGCCCCGGGAATCAGCGTCCTGATGTCTTGGAGAAGACGGGCCGACTTAAAACAAACCCACGACCTTGCCATCAACATAATCGATGCTGCTTGCGGATGGGTTTTTAGGCAAGCCTGGCATCGTCATGATGTCTCCACAAACCTTGACAACAAACTCTGCACCCGCGGCTAGCCGGACTTCCCGTACCGAAATCACATGATTGTCGGGGGCGCCCCGAGATTTGGGATCGGTTGAAAATGAACTCTGCGTCTTGGCAACGCATACCGGGTGGTGCCCATACCCCTGTCTTTGTAGATCTTCAATTGAAGTGGCGAGGCAAAAAATGGCCATCACTTCCGATGCCACCACAATATCGAATCCGTCTGCCCGGGGGGATCCGTTAATCGGTCCGCCCAGACCCACCGTGACCGTTCGCAGGGCACGATCGTTCATATCGACGACGCACTTCCATTGAATACGGCTGATATCAATGCCTAATTGATTTCCATGGTGAATGTGGTTGTCAATCATGGCCGCCAGCAAATTATTGGCTGATGCAATCGCCGCGAAATCCCCGGTGAATTGTAAATTAATGTCTTCCATGGGGACAATCTGTGCCCACCCGCCGCCTGCAGCCCCACCTTTGATACCAAACACCGGACCCAAAGAGGGTTCTCGTAGGCAAATCATTGCCTTCTTGCCGATGTAGTTCAGGCCTTGAAACGACCGAATGTCTCCAGCTCGTCTTCGGGGATTTCCAAGCGAGTCTTGGCGAGATCCGATATTTTTCGCATTTCTGCGAGCTGCGCGATCTCGATGTCGGTTTGCATTATCAATCCGTGTGACCGCTGATTAAATCCCTTTTCCGAGATCAACCAGCAAGCGGGTCGTTAAATAAAGGCGCGGAACGATCGATTCGATATCGATGTACTCATCACGGGCGTGGTAACCGAAACCTGCCAGTCCAAAACTCTCGACGACGGTCGCTTTGCCAGAACGACCTGCAAAGGCTGCGTCGGTGGCCCCTCCAATCATTGGTACCAACACGAGGCTTCGGTCGATTTCGCGGTAAATTTGCTGCGCCTTTTCGGCCAGCGCCTTACCGGCTGCTCCGGCTCGGAAAGCGGGCCTCCCGATGACAAGCTGAATATTGGACTCGGTGTCTGGCACCAACCTTGTGCCAGCGACTTTGGCTTGTAACGCGGTCAGCAAGGGCTTCTCAGCGCCGGGGATCGTCAGGCGCACGTCCGCCCGCGCAGTCGCGAGTTCCGGGATCTGATTGGTTGCCTTGTTCGAGATGACGTTCGTCCAGTTCATTTGAGTTCCAGGAATCGAAGCCGCAACGTCTTTGGTTTGGATCATCTGGTGCGATATTTCGATAATGGCATTGCGTCCGAGTTCGGGTGAAACACCCGCGTGCGAGGCTCGGCCTTTCACAGTGAGTGTTGCGGCCGCGGTCCCTGCAGCACCGAGCAGTAATGATTCGGATTGGTTGTGCTCACGGGTCGAAGTCGGCTCGAAAGAAAGAACGATCTCGTGCTGATCTGACATTTCTGCGATCAGCTCACCTGATCCGACGGACCCCACCTCTTCATCCGGATTGAACAGCACCGTGATCTGGTCAAAGTCCTTCCAGCCGGCGTCGCCAAGGATTTTCAGGGCATGAAGGATAACGGCGATGCCCCCTTTGTCATCCGCGATCCCTGGCCCGTAGAGCTTGTTGCCTTCGCGCTTAAAGGGCTGAGTGTTCAGGATGCCGGCCTGATAAACCGTATCCATATGCCCCATCATCAAAACCCGGCGACGACCGGTGCCGGTCATTGATCCGATCACGACATCGGCCCCGGCACCCGCCGTCGTTTTGTGCCGACGTGTTGTCATGCCTAGCGCTTGCAGTCGCCCCTCCAGCACGCTCGCCATTCGAGCGAGTCCGTCCAATTGACCACTTCCGCTCTCAATCGATACGAGTTGCTCGAGTGTTGCGATCAGCGCGGGTTGAGTGGCGGTCGCTGCTGCCAGCAATTGCGCATCGACTGCTGCCTGCGTCGTCGTCGCTGTCAGAGCAAGCGACAGCGGCAGAAATAGTCGTGACAATGATCGTGTCAGCCGGGAGAACTTTGATTGAAAGAAGTGCTGATTCATGGCGGTGATGCTGGATGGTTCGATCGTCGAACCGGAAGTACACCATACTTTTCATCAGCAGGAAGGGGGGAGGACGGGGACGTTAGAGCGTTTACCCCCGTTTTTGGTATTACCATCTCGTTTTAGGTAACACCAGAGGGCAAGATGCCAACCATCCTGACCGTCAAGGGGCAAGTAACCATTCCCAAGCAGATCCGGGATGCTTTAGGGCTCAAGCCCGGAATGCCCGTCAACTTCGCAATCAATCACGAGGGTGAGGTGGTCATCCATCGGTCCGAATGCGCCGCCGGGCCTAATCCGGATCGTTTTGAATCTGCTCGGGGCAAGGCCGATGTGAAATGGCGAACCGAAGATTTGATGCAAATGCTGAGGGGTGATGATTGATGCTGGTCGACACGAACGTTTTGGTCGACTTGGTAGAGGATGACCCCGATTGGGCCGATTGGTCGATCGGGCAGTTGAGGGCACAGTCAAAATTGCACCTTCTGATGATTAATTGGGTGATCTACGCCGAACTCTCAGTCGCGTTTTCCAACATCGAAGCGCTTGATCGAGTGCTCGACGGGATGCAATTAAAGATTGTCGAGATCCCCAAGCCGGCCTTGTTCTTGGCAGGAAAAGCGTTCTTACGGTACCGCCGTCGTGGCGGAGTCAAGAACAATGTTTTGGGCGATTTTTTTATCGGTGCGCATGCCGCGGTTAGCGGATTACCGGTCTTGACGCGAGATCCTCGTCGTTACAAGAGCTATTTCCCTGGCGTGCGACTCGTAACACCCTCTTAAGAGGGCCGCTGGGGCGAACTCCAGTTTGCATGGGTCCTTCGTGCGCCCATTCCCTGTAAATCAGGTCCCGCAGAACGTTCGATAGTTATCTGTGAACGCGGCTGGGGCGGGTTCGGCGAATGGTCGCGCCGAGATCGCTTGATGGTCACCGTTGCCGAAAGGCGTTTGAAGTGCTGAGATAAGGCGCTCAAACGGCCCAAAATCGGCATGGTCCGATGCCGCGGCGAGCGCTGCCTCAACTTGGTGATTCCTCGGGATGATCAGTGGGTTCACCCGATTCATTGCCCGAGACCGATCATCGG
>RFVZ01000239.1 GCA_009922405.1 Betaproteobacteria bacterium | reverse complement strand
ACCCATCTCATCCAAACGGTCTTGAACCCGGTAAGACACCGCTTCACACCCTGATCGCATCCATGGGTTTTCGGGATGGCCGATTGTGGAGCGTGGTGGGCTGCATGGGGGCCGATGGGCAGCCACAGATTCATCTGCAGACCTATATCAACCTCATCGATTTTGGCCGCAATATTCAGGAGGCGCTCGAGGCACCGCGTTGGCTGTCTGGGCGCTTCGGGCTCGGGGAGGACCGCGATGCGTTGCACATCGAAGCCCGCTTCCCGCAGGAGACGATCAACGAGCTTGAGCGGCGAGGGCACCGCCTAAACCGCTGGGGCGACTGGAATGAGCTCGCAGGCCATGCTCACGGCATCACGATCGATCCGCAAAGTGGCATGCGCTACGGAGGATCTGACCCCCGTAGCGACGGGGCAGCCGCTGGCTATTAAACCGCCCCAGCTGCCCCAAGCGCGGTTTCGATATCGGTCGCAATGGACTCGGGCTTGTCCGTGGGTCCATAGCGCTTGATGACCTGACCATCGCGTCCGACCAGAAACTTGGTGAAGTTCCACTTGATCGATTCAGTGCCGAATACGCCGGGTTTTTCGCCCTTGAGGAATTGATACAAGGGATGCGCATGACTGCCATTGACTTCGATCTTGGCCATCATCGGGAAATTAACCGAGTAGCGCGTCTCACAGAACTGCGCGATCTCCCCATTCGTCCCGGGGTCCTGAGCGCCAAATTCATTGCTTGGAAATCCCAGAACGGTCAGCCCCTTCGAGCCGTAGGTTGTCCACAGAGCCTGTAGCCCTGCGAACTGGGGCGTGAAGCCACAGGCGCTGGCCGTATTGACGATCAGTAGGACCTGGCCGCGGTAGGCCGAGAGGGATACGGATTCACCCGTGATGCTCTGGGCTTCAAAATCAAAGGCAGTCGTCATGTGGGGCTCGTGGGTTAAGTGGGATCGGTTTAGATCGGTTTGGAAGGTCCTGAATTACTTGCGTGCCGCAAGAACACCGGATTCGAGGCGCTCCTCGGTGCCCGCAACACGAGCGAGTGAGGGATAGCGTAAGCCACCCCGATAGTCGATCGCCAGAGTCCGGTAAAACTCGCCCTCTTTGACCAGTAACGTGATCGGTTGGCTGCCGGTCTTATTGGCTGTGATTGCGCTACTGAGCCGTTCGGGTTTGTAGGCCTGTCCGTTCACCGCGATAACCTGTAGCGCGCGGCTCATGCCGGCCCTGAAGGCTGGGCTTTCCCACAACACATCCTGAATCGAGCCGTCCTTGCGCAGGTTGATCCCCAGCGAAAAGGCGAAGTTATCAGCTCGGCGGGTTGGATCATCTTCATCGTCCGGCATGAACGGACTCGGGGTCTCGGTCCATTGCAGTTGCCAGCCCGACCGAACCAGGCCATCGAGCGGTGCGCCCCGCTGATGGGTATCCAGTCGGGTTCTTAGGAACGAGGCCCAGTCATGCGCGAGCACGCCGTTGAGGGCCGATACGATGTCGTCGAAGCGATAGAGCAAGGGTTTGACACGGCCGTCCTCGATTCCAAAGAAGGCGCGTGCAAAATCGTCAAGCGATCGGGCCCCGCCTGTTTTTTCGCGGATCAGGGTGTCGGCATCGAGCCAGATCAGCGTCGATTCCCCGTAATAGTCGGCGTTGCGTTGCCAGTCGGACCAATCGTTGACCTCGCCGCCGCGCGGCCCCATGGTGGCCTGCAGGGTCGTGTCCTGCAGGTTGCGCCAAAGCCGGCCGCTGCGGGTTTCGAACACCGCGGCGACCCGGGCAAGATTGTCGCGTGCTTGTTCCGGACTCACGAGACCGCTTCGGGCTGCCAGCACACGCCCCCAGTAATCAGTCTGACCTTCATAGAGCCACAACAGGCTGTTCTGCATCGGCAGATTGAAATGCGGCGTCCAGAGATCTTCTGGCCGGCGAAATTTGCCATTCCAGGAGTGCACGTACTCGTGGGGTAACAGTTCGCGACGCCCGGCTGTTTTCGACCAATCCTTAAAGTATCGGGTCGAGACACCGTTCTCAGAGCTTTCATGATGCTCGAGACCAATACCACTCATCTGATCGGACAGTGCCAGCAGAAAATCGTACTTCTGAAAATGACGGGCACCGAATAAACGGTCCGCTTGATCCACCAGTCGACGATGCGCGTTCAAGTGTTCTTCAGAAATCTGCAGCAAGGCGGCCTCATCCGCCACGATATTGAGCGCAACGGGGCGGGCTGATCCGGCCGAATCGAGGGGCACCCGGCGCAGGTGGGCTCCCGCGAAAAGCGGCGAATCAACGAGCGTCTCAAGATTGGTCGCACCAAAGTTCACCCACTGATCGGCTTGGCGCTCCACCCGAAGAGCGCTCGCCTGAGTCCAGCCCTCTGGCAGTCTTACCCGCGCCTGAACTGGAATCGCGGACGCGTAATAGCCGGCTGGGTAAAGCACGACGGCTTCCCACTGCAGATTCAGCATGGACCGCGTCATGACCGTCCGTCCGCCGTTGCGCTGAAGCGGCGAAAGAGACTGAAATTGCACCTCGAGTTCGCTCACCGATGCCGGCACCGTGAGATGGAATGCGTGAGTGTCGACCGTATCTCGTACCCACGGGATCTCGAGGTTGCCAGCGCGGATCTGCAAGCCAGCCAGGCGCTGAACAGTCCCATTGGGGCCGTGTTGACCTGGCAAAAACCGGGGAAATAGCAGCGTGATTTTGCCGGCCTGGACGGGGATGACTTCTCGAACCTTGAAAATCCGTCGATCGAGATCGGTCGCATCGACTTCGAGTGTCAGGGGCTTGAAATAGGGGCGATCTTGCGGCTGATCAATGAAACCCTGCGCGTAGGCAATTTGGGCCTGAAGCCCCAGAAGTCCGAACAGTCCGAGGATTCGGAATAGCCCTAAAATTCGGAACAATTGCAGGCATGCGGAGCGATGCAATAACGGTTTAAGAAGAGTCCTCATGTTCGCTGGAACCACTGCGGTTCAATCGGCATAACCGGGCAACTCGCGATCGAGCACCCGCATCATCGCGTCAAAGAAAAGGCGCTCGCGCACTTCGCGCGAGTGGCGGTCATACGGCGAGGGCGTATTGACCATTTTGATCACGTCTTCGCTGAGTTCGTGGATGGGCTTTCCGGTCGACAGGGCCAAGACTTGGGCGCGGCACACCCGCTCAAGCTTGTACATGCGCAGGTAGGCCTGGGCGATCGTGTTGCCGGTCACCACAATCCCATGATTTTTCATGAAGAGGATGGGTTTGCCGTCGAGGCAGGCCGCGAGTCGTTCGCCCTCGGCCACCGTTCGGGCCAGGCCCAGATAGTGGTCGTCGTAGGCAATCCGATTGTGAAAGAAAGCAGCCGTTTGGCTGGCTGACAACAGTCGGTTGTCGACCAGCATATTGAGCGCGAACGCCCAATTTTGGTGGGTGTGCAGGACCACGTTGGCCCCGGCAATCCGGTGAATGGGCGCGTGGATGCATTGGGCCGACAGCTCTACAATGCCGTCGCCCTCGATCGTCTCGCCCGCCTCGTTGAAGACGACCATGTCGCTTGCGCGCGCCTCCGACCAGTGCCGCCCAAAGGGCAAGATCAAAAACCGGTCAGGCTGCCCTGGTACCGCAACCGTGAAATGGTTGT
>RFVZ01000238.1 GCA_009922405.1 Betaproteobacteria bacterium | reverse complement strand
GCGGCCCTCGCGGCCTACAACAGTCCAGCTTATCAAGAGGCGGTGGCCGCGCTGGGCACTCAAGCCGTGGTGCGCGACCTCCGCATTATTGAGGGCACCTAAGGTTGAGGACAGTTAAGGCGCTTCAGGATTTCATCGATCCAGGGGGCGTTGTAGGTGCCAGCGGCGATCGCGGCCATCATTTGACTCTCGACTGCGACCTTCGACCGGGCCGCCGCCAGTAAAGATTCGGCCTCTGCGAAGGGCACGCAGAGCACGCCGTCGTCATCGCCGAGGATGAGATCCCCCGGATGAATCACCATGCCGTCGATTGCGATCGTCGTGTTGATTTCGCCGGGTCCATCTTTGTAAGGACCCTGATGGGTCACCCCGGCCGCAAAGACCGGGAAAGACCCTTCGCGAAGCGCTCGCGCATCTCGAATTGCACCGTCGATGACGATGCCAGCAGCGCCTCTCGAGAGGGCAATCGTACTCATGATTTCGCCGATTAAGGCATTGGTCAGGTCGCCACCACCATCGACAACCAACACGTCCCCCGGCGTTAGCAGGTCGAGCGCCTTGTGGATCATCAGGTTGTCGCCTGGGCGAACACGTACGGTCAAAGCCGGCCCTGCCATGGGATTCCCCTGATGCATCGGGCGCAGTCGGGGTCCAGCCGAAAACATGCGCGACATGCAGTCACTGACGTTGGAGACCGGGATCTCGAGGAATTGATTCGCGAGGTCGAGGCTGACCGCTTGATGACGTTTCAGAATTTGAAGACCGAGCATGACCATCCTTCAGGTTTGAAAGTCGAGTTTGATTTTTGCGAGGAAGTCTTTCATGAACCTGGCTTCGTCCGTGATGCGCCGGCTCATTTCGGGCCGCGTCAATGTAAGCGGCTCAAGACCATTATTGCGGAGTTTGGCCGCGGTCGCCGGACTGTTGATGGCCGCGTTGAATTGGACGTTCATGGCGTCAAGGACGTCTGCCGGCATTGAAGAAGGGGCCCAGACTGCAATCCATGACGGGATCGACTGACCCTTAAATGTATCGACCAGTGAGGGCACGCCGGGCAGGCTCTTCAGGGTATTTGCCTGCACGACCGCAATCCAGCGTAGCTTGCCGCTTGCGACCATCGGACCACCGACCGGAATGGTCGTGAACACTGCATCCAGATGCCCGCCCGCCGCGTCTGCAATCATAGGGGGCCCACCTTTGTAGGGCACCATCGTCAGGTCCAGGTTGGCGGCTCGTTCTAATAAAAGCGCTGATAGGTGATGCGGCGTACCGGTGCCGGCCAGACCGACCCGAAGCCGCTGGCCAGGCTCGCGGGCTTTGGCCAAGAACTGCTCTAAGGTCGTCACGCCGAGTTGAGGTGTCACCGCCAGCAGCAAGACCATGTCGGCAATTGCGGCAACCGGCACCAGATCTTTGAACGGATCTACGGATTTGGACGATAGTTGGGGGACGAACGGATTCGTCGTCAGTACCGAATTGGATAACACCGCGAAGCTGTTCGTCTCTGCCCCCTGCCGGGCCACAAACTCGAGGGCAATGTTGCCGGACGCTCCCGGTCGATTTTCAATAATCGACAGCGGTTGTCCGTTCGCCATCATCCCTTCAGTGGTCGTTCGGATTCCAAAATCCACCACGCCACCCGCTGGAAAACCAACGATGAAACGGGCTTGCTTGGCGAGTGAAGTTTGAGCGCGAGCGAGGCCTGCTAAGGGGGTGGCGGCGGCGCCTGCCAACCAGGAAATGATCTGTCTCCGATCCATGGGGTACCTACATGAGTGATGTTTGTGCTCGCCAAGCGTCTCATGGGAGTGCACTCAGTTTGCTATCAATGGTCTCCGGAAAAACCCTTGGATTCCCCTCAGATTTCGGGTGGCAAGGCCTATTCGCCGGCGTCCAATGAAAACCGGGCACTTGAGTCGCGCCCAAGCAAGCGGACCAACACAGGTAACGTTTCCTTCAGCGCAGCATGGAGCGTGTAAGGCGGGTTGATCACAAACAGTCCACTCGCGCTCAGACCGGGGCGGGCATCATCGGTAACGGGGCCCGCAGAGGGGCTGCTGCTGTGTCCCACATCGAGACTGCAGTGCAACCAGGGGCGCTTGCACCGAAGGGAGAGATTCCAGAGTTTTCGCGGCAACTCCTGAGCATTGAGGCGGGCGATGTTTGGGTACCAGATCACGTACGTCCCAGTCGCGAATCGTTGCAGCGCATCGGTCGTCATTTTGACGACCCGGGTGTAATCCGTCTTCAACTCATAGCTAGGGTCGCAGAAGATAAGGCCCCGGCGTGACGGCGGGGGTAGAAATTTTTTGAGACCCTCGAAGCCATCTTCGCGCAGGATGGCGACTTGTCGACCGGCTTTGAGTTGGTCGATATTGCCTGTCAGCAGCTTGATGTCGGTTGGGTGTAGCTCGAACAATTTGAGCCGGTCACGATCGCCAAGCAGGTGCTGAATTAAGAACGGTGAGCCCGGATAAACGGTCCAGCCGCCGGATGGATTAAAACCCTTGACCAAGTCGAGGTAGTCCTGCAGCGCATCGCTGCCAGGATGGATCGTATTACCTCCCTTGGGGCGGTGGGTCGCGTTTACCAGTCGGAGAATTCCGTCGTCGGCTTCAGCGCTAGTGTGGGCCTGGGCCGTATCCAGCCGATAAAGCCCAGCGCCGGCATGGGTATCGATGACCTGCAGGGCCGTCGGCTTTTGGGTGAGATGACGAAGAATCGCGACAAGCACCAAATGTTTGAGGACGTCCGCATGGTTGCCGGCATGAAAGGCATGGCGATAGCTGAACATGGCGGTGTGTACCAGTTGAATTGAGTATTATTTCGCATTAAAACCAAGGGTAACGACCATGCATCCAGAAATGGCCCCGAACGCCCAATCCAGCATTCTCCTGATCGGTGGTGAAAAGGGTGGCGTTGGAAAATCGCTCGTATCGAGAGCCTTGGCCCAATACTTCATCGATCATTCAATGCCATTTGTCGGTTTTGATACCGATCGTTCGCATGGGGCGCTGATGCGGTTCTACGCGGATTATGCGTCGCCGATTTTGATCGATCGCTATGAAGCGCTTGATCACATCGTTGAGGCTGCAGTCGAGCGGCCTGGAATTCGCGTTCTGGTTGACCTTGCCGCCCAGACGCACGCGCCCCTGGTCGCATGGATGGACGATTCGGGCGTACTCGATTTGGCGCCCGAAAATGCGCTCCGGATCACGTATTGGCATGTCATGGACACCGGTCGTGATTCCGTCGATCTGCTCCGGCAGGTACTGGAACGGTTTCAAGATCGGCTGCATTACGTTGTGGTGCGGAATCAATTGCGTGGTAATGATTTCAGCAACCTGGAAAAATCTGGGTTGCTCGACCGTTTGTCCGATCTCAGCGGTCGAGTGGTTGAAATCAAACAACTTCATCAGTCGGTGATTCAAAAAATCGACGCTAGAGACAGTAGCTTCTGGGCCGCCAAGCAATCTGGTGCTGAGTTTGGCGCCGGGCTCGGGTTAATGGAACGGCAGCGCCTGAAAACCTGGATCAACAACGTTTTCGCCGAGTTTGATGCTGCCAGGGTTTGACACCACCAGTGCGGGTGCAAGGAAGGTCCCACCGATGGGCGCAGAATACGAGTCATGAAAACCCCTGATCGCCTGCGCCCGCTTCTCGA
>RFVZ01000237.1 GCA_009922405.1 Betaproteobacteria bacterium | reverse complement strand
GTTCAGGTGCAAAAAGCCATCGACTCAGGCATCCGTTACATCACCCAGGGCAACGGCTCGGGCGCAGCGATCGCGATCTCTGATTTTGTCAGTAAATACAACGAGCGCAATCCGGGCAAAGAGGTCCTGTTTTTTAATTACGCTGCGGTCGACCCCTCACTGACCAACGAGAAGTGCAGCTACTGGCATTACCGCTGGGACGCGAACTCCGATATCAAAATGGCCGCACTGACCAACTTCATGAAGGGTAAGGCCGACATCAAGAAGGTTTACATCATCGGTCAGGACTACGCATTTGGGCAGTCCGTGCGAAAAGCGGCGCGCGAAATGCTCGGCGCTAAACGTCCCGATATTCAGATTGTGGGCGATGAACTGCACCCACTCGCCAAGGTCACCGACTTCTCGCCCTACATTGCCAAGATCAAGGCTTCGGGTGCTGATTCGGTGATCACTGGCAACTGGGGCAGCGACTTTGCGCTGCTACTCAAAGCCTCAGCCGATGCGGGCCTTCAGGTCAACTGGTACACCTACTACGCGGGTGGCGCGGGCGGTCCGACGGCAGTCAAACAAACGGGCCTTGATCACCGCGTCTTCGCGATCACCGAATGGCACTCCAATGTGCCCTCCGCAGAGATGGACATCTTTGAGGAAGCATTCCTGAAGAAATACGGCGGCCCCAATGGCCAGCGCTGGTGGTATCTGCGGGTGAAGAACCAAATGGAAATGTTCGCGTCAGCGATCAACCAAGCCAAATCAGCAGAGCCCAAAGCAGTCGCCGCTGTGCTTAACTCGATGAAGTTCAAGAATGTGCTTGGCGCGGAGGTGTTCATGCGTCCGACCGATCATTCTTTGTTCCAGGACATGTACATCGCCTCGTTCGGATCAGGCACGAAAGAGGACGAAGAGAAGACCGGCTGGGGCTGGAAGACCGTTGGTACGATTCCAGCCGCTGATACGGTCATCCCAACGACCTGCCAGATGAAGACGCCTACCTGATCGTAGCGTTCGGTTTCTGCGGAACGGGGTGGTGATCCTGAAGGCTGAGGATCCCGCCCCCCGCCGCAACCATTGTTTCCGCTGACTGAAGCGACCGCCCCGTGCTAGAACTTGTTATCTTTTCCAGCCTGAACGGCCTGCTTTACGGCATGTTGTTGTTCTTGCTGGCCAGCGGACTGACGCTCATTTTTAGCATGATGGGCGTGCTGAACTTTGCTCACGCGAGCTTCTACATGCTGGGCGCCTACTTCGGCTTCCAGATCAGCCGCTACGTGGGTTATTGGCCAGGCCTCGTCATGGCGCCCATCCTCGTTGGCTTCATCGGTGCCCTGATTGAGCGGTACGGACTGCGCACCGTGCACAAGTTCGGCCATGTCGCTGAACTCCTCTTCACCTTTGGCCTCGCCTTCATCATCGAGGAAGGGGTGCAGATGATTTGGGGGAAGGTGGCCGTCGATTATCGGGTCCCCGAACTCCTAAACTTCCCTGCGTTCACACTGTTTGAGACGACTTTCCCAGCCTTCAAAATGTTTATGCTGGTGGTATCGGTCGCGACCTTTGTGGCGCTCTTGACCCTGCTCACCAAAACCCGCGTCGGGCTGATCATTCAGGCCGCGCTTTCGCATCCCAATACAGTCGGAATGCTCGGACACAACGTCCCGATGATTTTCATGATGGTTTTCGGCTTTGGCTGTGGATTGGCCGCCCTCGCCGGGGTGATCGCGGGGCCGGCATTGGTAACGCAACCCGCAATGGCCGCCTCGCTCGGGCCAATCCTGTTCGTCGTGGTCGTCGTTGGTGGGCTCGGGTCCCTGGCCGGAGCGTTTATCGCGTCGCTTGCGATTGGGCTGATCCAGACCTTTGCGGTGGCAATGAACATCTCCATCTCAGATGTCATGGCCACGATCGGTATCAAGCTGGACCCTAACTCGTTTGCTGGGGACTTGTGGATGGCGACGATCGCTCAGGTTGCCCCGATCATCCCCTACCTGTTACTGGTCCTGGTCCTGATGTTCAGGCCTCAGGGGCTGATGGGTAACCGCGACACATGAGGACGCCGTCATGAGGTCGTCGACATGAACGCCCTGACCCGCGCCCTGCCTTGGTTAAGTGGCATTGCGGCGGTCCTGATCCTGCCCCATGTCTTCTCGAGTGGCGCATCGATTTCGATCATGAGCCTGATCGGATTCGGAATCATCTTTGCACTCTCGTACAACATCCTTCTTGGCCAGACCGGCATGCTCTCGTTTGGTCATGCGGTTTACTACGGATTGGGGGGCTTCATTACCGCGCATGCGCTCAATATCATCGCGGGCAGCAAGCTACCGATCCCGTTGCCACTCGTCCCTCTGATTGGAGGGATCGCGGGTTTGGTGTTCGCAGCTCCCCTAGGTTGGGTCTCGACCAAGCGGGCCGGGACCGCCTTTTCGATGATTTCACTCGGCGTCGGCGAACTCGTCGCCGCCTGCGCGCTGATCTTGCGCGGCTTCTTTGGCGGCGAGGGCGGAATTTCGACCAGTCGAACCTCGGTCCTGCAAGTGTTTGGCTGGAGCTTCGGGCCGCAGATCCAGGTCTACTATCTGATCTACGCGTGGTGCCTGATCTGTGCCGGACTCATGTACGCCTTCACACAAACTCCACTGGGCCGGATCTGTAATGCGGTCCGCGACAATCCGGAACGCACTGAGTTTGTCGGCTACAGCACCCACATGGTTCGGTTCCTGGCCTTTTGTATTGCCGGTTTTTTTGCTGGGGTAGCGGGCGGATTGGCCGCCATTCATTACGAAATCGTCACGTCAGGCGTCGTCGGCGCGGGCCCGTCGGGCTTTGTTCTGCTCATGACCTTTATCGGTGGCACTGGGTTCTTTATCGGACCGGTGCTGGGCGCCATCCTCATGAGCGCCATGCAGTCGCTATCCGACATTACGGGCGCCTGGTTGCTCTACCTCGGCATCCTGTTCATTCTGATGGTGATGTTCGCGCCCGGGGGTCTGGCCGGACTCCTCTTCATGCACCGTCCCGCAGCAAACCTGCATGGCCTCGCAAAACTGGCACCGGCTTATCTGGTGGCGGCCATTCCTGGTCTCGGACTATTCGCTGGAATCGTTTTTCTCATTGAAACGAGTCATCATGTGCTGGTCAAGTCCTCTGAGGGCATGCAGATGCGCCTGTTGGGACTCGAGTATCAGGCCGATGCACCGCTAACCTGGGCCCTGATCGCGGCCCTGATCGTCGTGACCTTTCTGGCGTTTAGGCGCACATGGCCATGGGTCGCCTCGGCATGGTCCGAAGCCATCAAACCTGAGGCGCGCTGAAGATGACAAACATATCCGGAGCACCCGGCCTCAAACTCGTCAACCTGCAAAAGTCCTTTGGCGTCACTCCGATTATTCGGGGTGTTGAACTCGAAGTACATCGCGGGGAGCGGCATGCCATCATTGGGCCCAACGGCGCGGGCAAGTCGACACTCTTTCACCTCATCAGCGGGCGATTCCCGCTGACTTCGGGTCAGGTATGGCTTAAGGGCGAGAACATCACTGGGCTCGCGCCCTTCGAGATCAACCGTCGCGGGCTTTCACGCAGCTTTCAGGTCACCAATATTTTTCCGCGCCTGAGCGTGTTTGAAAACATTCGCTGCGGTGTCCTTTGGTCGCTCGGCTACCGGTATTC
>RFVZ01000236.1 GCA_009922405.1 Betaproteobacteria bacterium | reverse complement strand
GTTCCGGGCTCCGCCTTGGAGAAGAATTTGGCCGTAAAGGGAGCGCCCACTAATGATCGAGTTCGGCTGGCCACCACGCCACCTGAATGACACGCATCGACAATCGTCAGCAATTTGTCGGCGATTTTACTGACCGGTGAAATGTGCTCGGCGAATTCTGCATGGGTAATGGTGAGCCCGTCATAAGGGTAGAGACCCTCAACGCATTTGCCTTGTGAGTCGGGATACCTCGACCCGTGTCCTGAGAAATACACAAGTACTCGATCGCCTGGGGCCACCCGTTTCGCGAGACCATCCAATTCACGAATGATCGACGCCTTGTCTGCCTTGCTGTCCTGAAGAACGATTTGATTCGACCGCGGCACCCCCATGGCGTCAGCAATCTTGCCGGCACTGATGACGTCGTAAGGAACGCCCTTGAGCGACGGTGCTGCCGGGTCCTGGTAGTTACTCACGCCGATGATCAGTGCATGCCGCCCAGCCCGATCCTGGGCAATCGCATGAGCTGCCAAAAGTGATAAAAATAGCCCAACCGCGACAGATTTCATCGTAGCCTGATTCATTTGAACGACAATCGTTTTAATCCTGCTCACGGTGCATAGGATACTAATGAGTATTTTAGACCCTACTACAAATTGTTGTAGCTATCTTGACAGAGTCGACGCCGACGGATTGCGGATAGTGCCCGGCAATCAAATCAACGGACGTATGAAAATGAAATTTTTGATCACCTGTTGCGTGGCAGTGTGTCTGACCGTGTCAGCCTCCGCTCGGGCATTTGACTTGGTCAGCCAAAGCGAGTTTCTGGCCTCACAGGCCCAAGAGAAGCTGGAACCGGTCTTTACGGCCAGATCATCCCCTCTGCCTTCGGACCCGATGATCGAGATTCGCTCCCCATCACTGACGGGCCCGATCAAAGGCCCGGTCAGTATTGATCTGCGCTGCGTGTCTTCCGGCGCTGCCAAGATCAATTGGGAATCCCTGAAAATTATGTACGGTGCCTTTAAACTCGACATCACCGAACGCGTGAGAAAAGAAGGCAAGATCCTCAGCGACGGGATTCAAATTGCCTCGGCCAATCTTCCGAGCGGTAGCCACAAGCTCGTGATCCAGGTCGCCAACACCGACGGCAAGCAGGCTGAACGGGAAGTGCGGTTCACGGTGGAGTGAAGCTTGCAAACCTTAGGGCCGCCGCGACCCGACTGAACGCATAGCCCTACTTTCAAGCTGGTAGCATCGACCCCTCTGAGGCCGAGCCAACCAGTGGTTCATTTATGTGTGGCATCGCCGGATTTTTCAGCCCAACGCTGACCCAGTCGCAAGACCATCTTTCGCAAACTGTCCGGTCGATGGCCTTTGCCATTCGCCATCGTGGTCCTGATGATGCCGGTGCTTGGGTGGATACATCCGCTGGGCTCGCGCTGGGCCATGCCCGGCTGGCTATCCTGGACCTCTCGGCGGCAGGACATCAACCGATGGTTGGCGCGAGCGATCGTTATGTGATCGCTTTCAATGGCGAGATTTATAACCACCTGGAGCTGCGTGCGGAACTCGAGCAGCCAGGCGTCGAAGCGCCCGGACCTGGTGGCCCCGAGCCGCTTGCCACGGATGCGCGCGCAGTCTGGCGCGGGCATTCAGACACGGAGACTCTGCTTGCTGCGATCGAACGGTGGGGTTTGGAGCAGACGCTGCAAAAATGCGTTGGGATGTTCGCGCTGGCCCTCTGGGATCGAAACCTCGGGCACCTTACCCTCGCTCGCGATCGGTTTGGTGAAAAGCCGCTCTATTACGGTTGGGTTGGTGACGTAGCGGGGCAAGGCGACGGGCTAGGCCAGTCGCGGACCTTTGTGTTCGGCTCTGAATTGAAAGCCTTGCGTGCGCATCCATCCTTTAAAAACTCGATTTCGCGCCCCGCGCTTGCGCAATATCTGCGCTTTACCCACGTGCCCGCGCCGCTTTCGATTTACGAAGGTATCTACAAGCTGCCCCCGGGAACCTCGTTGCGAGTCGATGCTGCATTCGCATCGAAAACACCCTCGAAGGCCACCGGCGGCCCGGTTGCTTTCTGGACCTTGGTCGACGCGGTTCAAAAAGGCGCGCGCGAGCAAATGACCGATCAGGTTGAAGCGGTCGACTCTCTGCATCATCAGTTGAGCGAAGCGGTCAGATTGCAATCGATTTCAGACGTGCCACTGGGGGCGTTCCTGTCGGGGGGCGTCGATTCGTCAACCATCGTTGCATTGATGCAGGCCCAATCAACTCGCCCGATTCAGACCTTCACGGTGGGTTTCGAGGAAGCCGGATTCGATGAATCCCCTTACGCTGCCGCGGTTGCGGAGCATCTGGGGACTGATCACCACGCACTGCTTGTTACTGCGCGAGAGACGCTGGACGTGATCCCGAAGTTGCCCGAAATGTATGACGAACCGTTCGCGGATTCATCCCAGATTCCGACTCATCTCGTTTGCAAGTCCGCCCGGCAAAACGTGACCGTGGCACTGAGTGGGGATGCGGGAGATGAGTTGTTCGGGGGCTATAACCGATACTCCTGGGGTTCGCGCATTTGGAACAAAGTGGGCTGGATACCTCCCGAGCAGCGGCAATGGTTGGGTGTCGCGGTACAGGGGGTTTCGGTCTCAGCGTGGGATGCGCTGGGCCGGGCCGTTGGAAAAGACCGTCTGGGTGATCGGGCGCATAAACTCGCGAGTCGATTGCTCAATGCAAAAAATCTGGATGACGTCTATTGGAGCCTCGTGACCGAATGGCCGGGTGAGGATGCGATGGTGAAGGGCCTGTCGCGCGACGAATCCCTTGATGAAATGACTGCGCAAAGGTCCGAGCCTCCCGCAGGGCTGACGGACGCAGCCGAGCGAATGATGTTTCGGGACGCGCTGACCTATTTGCCGGACGATATTCTTTGCAAGGTGGACCGGGCGGCAATGTCCGTCAGTCTTGAAACGCGGGTTCCATTTCTTGACCACCGAATCGCTGAATTCGCCTGGCGCCTGCCCCTTGATATGAAAATCAGGGGTAGTGAAACAAAATGGTTGCTTCGGCAGGTCCTGTACCAGTACGTTCCACGGTCGCTTATTGAACGGCCCAAGGCGGGGTTCGGGATTCCCGTCGGCCAATGGCTTCGGGGCCCCCTGCGGGACTGGGCTGATGCACTATTGGATGAGGCGCGAATCCGGCGGGAGGGGTTTTTCAATCCAGACCCAATTCGCAAAGCGTGGGGCGAACATTTGAGTGGTCAGAGGGACTGGACGCCGCGTTTGTGGACGGTTTTGATGTTTCAGGCCTGGTTGGAAGGGCAGTAATCTCGCAGTCATCTTCAGGCGACCTGAAGTGCAGCCAACACCGGCAGCCGAAGTCGCTCAAACTCGGACGCTTGCCGCTCTAGCTCTGCGAGGTTTTCTTCGGGGGTCTGCAGGGCGACGCCATCTTTGAGAATGCGCTGTCCTTGCCCCTGGATGATTTGCCAGGTGAATTGCGCCCATTCTTTGGAAGTCGATCTGCCTTGCGCGCGGGCGAGCAGGAACAACTGAATAATTCGGTTTACAGGAATGCCGCCACCCGTCACCGGGCTTGCGAGATATTCGGTATGGGCAGCGCTGGCCGGGGCGCGCTCGAGGATGTTGGCATTCAAACGCCGAGTCTTTGGTTGCGCGTCCGCGATGGCTGCGTCGTCCTGCACCGG
>RFVZ01000235.1 GCA_009922405.1 Betaproteobacteria bacterium | reverse complement strand
GACTGGCAGACGCTGAGGTCCCTGTTCCCCTACTTGTGGGAGTGGAAGGGCCGGGTCGCGATCGCGCTCGGTTGTTTGGTGGCCGCCAAGATGGCGAACGTTGGCGTCCCGATCGTACTCAAGTCGATCATTGACTGGCTGGCCCCGATGGCCCCGATGGCTTCGGGAACCCCGATGGCCTCGGGTAGTCCGAACGGACCGCTCATTCAGCCCGGGCCCCTCTCGGATCATCCCGTGGCGCTGGTTCTGGCGGTTCCGGCAGCATTGCTGCTGAGCTATGGATTGTTGCGCCTGGCCACGTCATTGTTCACCGAGTTGCGGGAATTCGTGTTCGCAAAAGTGACCCAGCGTGCGGTTCGTGCGGTGTCGCTGCAGGTCTTTGGGCACCTGCACGCGCTGAGTCTGCGTTTTCATCTCGACCGACAGACTGGGGGTTTGACTCGCGACGTGGAACGCGGCTCACGTGGCATTTCGACGCTCGTGTCCTACACCCTCTACAGCATCCTGCCCACCCTCGTCGAAGTGCTGCTGGTGCTGGGGTGGTTGGCGACGCACTACGAGGCCTGGTTCGCCGGGATCACCGTCGTTGCACTCACCACTTACATCATCTGGACTGTCACGGTCACTAACTGGCGCACCCATTTCCGTCGCGAGATGAATGACCTCGATTCGAAGGCGAACACCCGTGCCATCGATTCACTACTCAATTATGAGACGGTTAAATATTTTGGCAATGAAGCGTTCGAAGCCAAGCGCTATGACGAGAGTCTGCAGCGCTGGGAGCGTGCGGCGGTCCGCAGTCAGACCTCACTGTCTGTCCTGAATACCGGCCAGAGCGCGATTATCGCGACCGCAGTCACGATGATCGTGTGGCGGGCAACGGTGGGCGTCGTTGAAGGGCGGATGTCACTGGGCGATCTGGTGCTCGTGAACGCGTTCATGATTCAGCTCTACATCCCGCTGAATTTTCTAGGTGTCCTGTATCGCGAGATCAAGCAGAGCCTGACGGATATCGAAAAGATGTTCGGCATGCTCGATGCCAATCGAGAGGTCGACGACATCGAGGGTGCCCCTGCCTTGCGGCTTTCGCGATCGGGGGTTGCCGCCGTCGGCCCCGAAGTGCGCTTTGAGTCAGTTTCCTTTTCATATCAACCGGACCGACAGATCCTGCGCGGGATTTCATTCGCGATCGCGCCCGGCACAACGGTGGCCGTAGTGGGTAGTTCGGGTGCTGGCAAATCCACCCTGGCCCGCCTTCTTTATCGGTTTTATGACGTCAATCAGGGGCGGATCACAATCGACGGACAGGACCTGCGCGGGGTGACGCAGGCGAGCCTTAGGGCTGCTATCGGCATCGTGCCGCAAGACACCGTCCTTTTTAATGATTCGATTGCTTACAACATTGCTTACGGCCGACCCGGGGCGACGCAGGCTCAGATCGAGACGGCGGCTCGTTCGGCCCAGTTGCACGACTTCATTACCCGTTTACCGCAGGGATATGACACGCCCGTGGGCGAGCGCGGCCTCAAGCTCTCGGGGGGTGAAAAGCAGCGGGTCGCGATTGCGCGGATGCTTTTGAAGGACCCTCCCATTTTGGTGCTTGATGAAGCGACCAGTGCCTTGGATTCCAGCAACGAGCAGGCGATTCAGCAGGCGTTGCGCGAGGCCTCGGCCCAGCGGACGACCTTGGTGATTGCGCATCGCTTGTCAACCGTGGTCGATGCCAATTTGATCATCGTGCTCGAAGAAGGGCAGATCGTGCAGCAGGGTACGCATGAAGCATTGCTACTTCAGGGCGGACGTTATGCAGAGCTTTGGGCGATGCAGGCGCGTGATGACCCAGTCGGCGCGTGATGGCGATGGCGCAAGGTCTTAACGATTTAAAGTCGCTGTAACCTCGGTGCTAAACTGTTTTTTCAGTAACTGGAGCACCACCGCCATGAAATTAAATCGATTTTTTGCTGCCAGCGCGATGACTGTCGTTGCGTTTGTGACCTTGACTGCTGCTGCCCCATCGGCGCAGGCCGAGGATCTGGCTGGAACGCTTAAGAAGATTAAGGACACCGGTACGATCACCGTGGGTCACCGTGAGTCCTCGATTCCGTTCTCGTATCTGGATGATAAGCAGCAGCCGATCGGCTATGCGATGGATCTGTGTATGAAGGTCGTGGATGCCATCAAAGCCGATCTGAAGCTCCCGAACTTAAAAATCGTTCTGCAGCCGGTCACCTCGAGTAACCGGATCCCGTTGTTGATGAATGGAACAATCGATCTCGAATGTGGTTCGACTACAAATTCCGTTCAGCGTCAGCAGCAGGTGGCGTTTGGCCCGACTTACTTCGTGATCAATGTGACCGCCGCGGTTAAGAAAGCCTCGGGCGTCAACTCTCTTGCCGAACTGAACGGCAAGAACATTTCGACCACTTCAGGCAGCACCTCGGTGCCCTTGCTGAAGGCCTACGAGAAGACCGCATCAATCGATGTCAAAGAAATTTATGGCAAGGACCACGGCGAGAGCTTTTTGTTGTTGGCTGATGATCGGGTGACAGCGTTTGTGATGGACGACATTCTGCTCGCTGGACAGATCGCCAACAGTAAAGAGCCCGCGAGCTACAAGATCCTGCCCGAGTCGCTGCGAACCGAGCCCTACAGCATGATGCTGCGCAAGGACGATCCACAGTTCAAGGCGCTGGTTGATAAGACGGTGTCGGCGATCATGAAATCGGGTGAGATCGAAAAGATCTACTCCAAGTGGTTTATGAGCGCGATTCCACCGAAGAATGTGAACCTGAACTTCGGCATGACACCAGGCCTGCGCGAGGCCTTCCGCAACCCGAACGACAAGGGCGTCTAAACCGCGCTTGCGTGGTGGTTGCTGAGGGGCTGACGGGCTGACCTAATCGTCAGCCTGTCTGCGTGGGATATGAATCCAGATATTTTTTTCGAACTCGCGATTGACGGCGAAAGCCCGTGGTGGCGGATGCTGCTCGATGGCCTCCAGTTCACTCTTGGGGTGGCGCTCTGGGCCTGGCTGTTGGCGATGAGTTTAGGGGCTGTGGTTGGCGTGGTGCGGACGCTTCCCCGACCCTGGCTCGCGCGCGCTGGCGACGCGTGGGTCGAGTTGTTTCGCAATGTTCCGCTCATCGTTCAGTTTTTTGTCTGGTATTTCGTCCTACCGGGGTTGTTTCTGCCGTTAAAGGTCTGGGTGACCGCCCTCGATCCGACTCAGCACCAATTTATTACCTCCATCCTTTGCCTCGGGCTCTTCACCTCGGCCAGGATTGCGGAACAGGTTAAAGCCGGCCTGCAGGCGTTGCCTGCCAGTCAGCGCTCGGCGGGCCTCGCCCTCGGGCTGACTGAATGGCAAACCTATCGGTACGTTCGCTTACCGATGGCTTTTAGAATCATTATTCCGCCGCTCACAAGCGACACGATGAGCCTGATCAAGAACACCTCGGTGGCGTACTCGATTGGGCTTACCGAGCTGTTTTTCCGCACCCGCGAAATGGGTGAGCTAACGTTTCGATATTTCGAAGCGTTCGCCGCTGCAACGATGATCTATATTGTGATCTCGCTGTTGGCCAACCGCGTGATGGCCACGCTCGAGCGTCATGTCCGGGTCCCTGGCTATATTGGCGGCGGCCGGTGAGTCATCTTGAATTTGATGTCATCTGGCGGACCTGGCCTTATGTACTGGGGGGGCTTCAGTACACCGTGCAATTGACGGT
>RFVZ01000234.1 GCA_009922405.1 Betaproteobacteria bacterium | reverse complement strand
GCCTCAGGCAACGCTTTGCAGCCCAGTTTCCTGTCCTTGCAGCAGGCTCGGACCGTGGTGCTGCACGGGTCCGTGGTCCGCGGGGACGCCGACTACATCCGATGGGACATTCCAGTTGGTTTGAAATTGCAGGCGATGCGACTAATCCACTATGTCTCTGACGATCAGGTCGCTTTTTTTGCCCTGCAGCGGGCTCCGACCTTCGACGCGGGTACCGACGTGACCCGCATGGTGACTTACGGGCACATGGGGCCGCAGGACCTCAAGCGCAACGTGCTTCAGGACGTCGCGCCCGAGCAGTTGACCGCTGGCCCCATGACGCTTTGGTTCCAGCAAACTGGTTTTCTGGCGACGGAATACGCGCTCGAGCTCGTGTTTCAACCCGTGGAATGACCCGGAGCTGTCCGGGCTTTTCGTTTTAGCCTGTTCTTAGTGGTGGCGGTAAACCGCCGACTCGAACGCAACAAAACCAGGGTAGGAAGCAACATCCTGGAACGGGAGAATTTGAGAGCCCCAGAATCCACCCACGCCATTCTTGCGGTCGATCCAGTAGTACAAATTTCCGAGGCCCGCCCACATGAGGGAACCCGCTGGCCGACCGCTTGAAGTTGGCTCTTCGTTGCGCTGAAATGTCCAGGCCCAGGTCTTCTTCACACCAGGATCAAACTCACCGGCATTCGACAAGGATGGGATGGAGGTCGTCCAACCACCACTGGTCATTCCATTGGGCAAACCGTTCTGAGACATCGACTCGACAGTCTGCGCCTGCAGCACCCGGCCATGAGGCCCGGCCCCGTCGTTCAGGAACATCCGGATGAACTTCATGTACTCGCCCACCGTCGCGTAAAGCCCATGTCCACCCATGTCCATCTCGGGCGGTTGCGGCAAGACTAGATCTGGGAGCGGCGTGAGCTTCCCATCCTGAGCACGGTCATGCAGCGTGACCCGGCGAGACTTCATCGACTCACTCATGTTGAAACCGATATCGGTCATCCCGAGTGGACCAAAAATGCGTTCAGAAAAAACTTCCCCCAGGCGCTTGCTCCGCTGTTGCTCAACGATGCGGCCAAGCCAGTCGATGTTCACACCATAGGTCCAGCGCTCGCCTGGATCATGCAGAAGCACGGTACGAATAGAGTCAAACGTGCTCGATACCACCGTGGGGATGTTCTTGGCTGTTCTGTATTTCAGATCATCATGACTGAAAAATTCATAACAAAACCCTGCTGTATGCAACATCAAGTCGGCGATCGTGATGTCGCGCTTGGGCGCCCGAGTCCGGGGTTGATCATCCGCATCAAAACCATCGAGCACACCAATCTCGGCAATTTCAGGTACATATTTTCGGGCCGCGTCCGCAAGACTGATCTTGCCCTCTTCGACCAACTGCATGATTGCGACGCCCGTGACCGCCTTGGTCGTTGAGAAGATCGCCATCACCGAATCCAGGCTCATTGGATCGTCTTTGCCCAGTTCACGAAACCCTGCTGCACCTTCGTAAATATTGTGGTTTCGATCGGTCGCCATGGCGACAACACCGGGTGCACCCCCGGCACGTTCGGTGGTTTCGGAAAGAATCTGGTTGGCGACGCTTTTCAGGCTTGCAGTCATCAAAATCTCCTGGTTTTAATAATGGCTTCCAGTCGATCTTAATCTGGCCAGTGCCACCCTCAAACCTAGGGAAAACATCCCCCTCACAGGGCTAGGCGAGAGGACAACCTGCGGCGTTGGGTTCGACGTGGTCACTGTCATCAAATCGATATCTGACCGTCAAGAAATTGTCATCTTCGTCGGGCACCTTGTGCGCTCCTTAAACTGACAAGGCAACACCCCAATGTCACATCATCCTGATGAGTCGTTCAACAACTCCGAGAATGAGCACTTTCAGACAGTTCTGAGTCGCTCGCTTGAGAACCCTGCGCGCCGTTCGCTGCTACGCGGTGGTCTCGGTCTCTCCGCACTGTCCGCGATGCCGATGCTCGCAGGCTGCCTGAGTTCGGAAAGTGGAGCAGCAGAAACGCCGCTGGCCCTTGGGTTTACCACGGTCGGTAAGAGCCTGCTCGACAATGTGATCCTGCCACCTGGCTACAGCTACAAGGTTCTGCATGCGACGGGTGACCGCCTCAAGGCGAGCGTCACTGCATACTCGAATACCGGCGCAGAAACGGACGACTGGTCGAACCGCATTGGTGACCACCATGACGGAATGGACATTTTTTATGTCAATGCGTCCGGCAAGTTTAGTGCGACCGACACGGGTACTGCCGTGCTGGCGATGAACCACGAAAGTTCAGCCGATGCTCATTTTTTCCATACCGCCGGGCAGACCTCGAACGGTGTGACCGGTGAAAAGTTTGACCAGTTTGGCACGTGGAATTTGGGTACCCGCCCGGAATTAGAGGCCATCAAGGAAATCAACCATCACGGTGTCTCGATCGTCGAATTGACCAAGACGGGTACGACCTGGGGCTACAAACTGGATTCGTCCTTTAACCGTCGCGTCAACCCAAATACCGCCGTCAACATCACGGGCCCAGCCGCTCATTTGGCTGCGATCAAATCCTTCATGGTGACCAAGTGGGACCCTACCGGTTCCAAGTCACGCGGCACGCTGAATAATTGCGGACATGGCAAGACGCCTTGGGGTACCTACCTGGCCTGCGAAGAAAACTGGGCCGTGTATTTCGCGATGCCCAAGAGCTCGAACGCAGTTGACGCAAAGACAATTACGTCGCGCGCTCGCTACGGGGTGCAAAGCGTGCCGTTGGCCTCGACCGCGACGGTTTCGTCGACCCAAGGCTGGCATACCGTCGTCCCGGCAGTCGCAGCGGACGCCGATAAATTTTCGCGCTGGAACGTTTCCGCCGTTGGTGCAACGGCTGCTGACGATTTTCGTAATGAACCCAACACGTTTGGCTTCAACGTCGAGATCGACCCGCTCAGCCCAACCTCGACCCCAGCAAAGCGCGCGGCAATGGGCCGGTTCGCGCACGAGGCCGCAGTCTGCGGCATCCCCAAAGCCGGCAGCCCGCTTGCCTTCTACATGGGGTGCGATTCGCGCAATGAGTACATCTACAAGTTTGTCTCAACCGCAAACTGGGATGCGGCTGATGTGGGCGGTGGCATGGCCGCTGGGGACAAGTACCTGAACGAAGGGAAGCTCTACGTCGCGAAATTCAACGACGATGGTTCGGGCGTCTGGCTGGAAATGAACATCAGCAACCCAGCAATCTCTGGCTATGCGACCTATGCGTTCGCGAATCAGGCGGATGTTCTCGTCAACGCTCGCCACGCTGCCGACGCATTGGGTGCGACCAAGATGGACCGCCCAGAGTGGGGCGCACTGAATTACAAAACCGGCGAAATCTATTTCGCCCTGACCAACAACAATGCCACCAACCGTACGCCAACGACGGTGAACGCCGCCAATCCAAGGGCGTTTACGGATCCGGACGGCAACAAGGGCTCGGGCAACCCTAACGGTCACATCATTCGCTTTAAGGAAACTGATAGCGCATCGACCGCGACTGCATTCCGCTGGGATATCTTCCTGTTCGGCTCCGAGGAAGACCATCCTGCCGATGTCAACTTGTCTGGGCTGACCGCCAAGAACTCGTTCTCATCGCCAGACGGACTCTGGTTCAGCAAAGCGACCGGAATCTGCTGGATCCAAACCGATGACGGCGCATTCACGGATGAGACCAACTGCATGTTGCTGGCCGCCGTGCCAGGGACGGT
>RFVZ01000233.1 GCA_009922405.1 Betaproteobacteria bacterium | reverse complement strand
TCTGACCGAAGGCTCGGAAACTCTGACACTAACGATCGGAACTGCTTCAAGGGCAGTTACGGTCAATGACACCTCGACCACGCCTGCGCCGACATCGCAGACTCTCTCGCTGACCGTTGGGCCTGAGACGCTGACTGGTGCTTCGGCAAACGACGTCTTTAACGGGGCGCTGGCTTCGGGCTCCCAGACTTTGTCTTCGCAGGACCAGCTGGTTGGTGGCGGCGGCACGGATACCCTCAACGTGACCCTGACTACCGCTGGTACTCAGACGGTTCGCCCCGTTTTGACCAATATTTCCGCGATCAACGTCACGAACGCCGCCGGAACGTCAACGCTGGATCTTGGGCTTTCGACCAACTACAAAACCATTTCGAGCCTGAGTTCGGCCGGGACGCTGACTGTTTCCAATATTTCCGATGCGACCGATCCGTTGAGTGTCGTTGGGAATACTGCGAATCAGACATTTAATTACACAGACGCGGCTCTTTCGGGAAGCGCGGATTCTGTTTCGCTCACCCTAGATGGTGCAGCACAGACAATTGCCATTACTGATGGCGGCGGGTCTAATAATCTTGAGACCTTGGCAATCACCACGGTTAACAGCAACAGTGCGTTGACCGCGCTCACGACGGGCACAACGGGCACCGGCGTTAACGTTGCGACAATCTCTGTGACGGGTGCGGCCAACCTGGATCTTGGGGCCGCCTTGGCAACCTCGGTGACCACGGTTAACGCTTCGGCAATGACCGGTGGGCTTACCGCAATTCTCGGGGTGACCACAGGTGGTACTTTGACCGGTGGTTCCGGTAATGACGTGTTGACTGGCGGATCGGGCAATGATGCGATCAATACTGGCAATGGTGCCAATACGGTCACTTCCGGCACGGGTGCAGACTCGATCACCGGTGGAACCGGTACGGACCGCATTATTTTCGCAACGGCGGGTGACCTCACTGTTGCGGATTCGATCAGTGCTGGTGACGGGATCGATACCTTGGTTGTGACGGCTGCTGACGTCGGCACAAACGCGGCTTTGGCCACGATTGCAAACTTGGCTGGGCTTTCTCGAATTTCTGGCATTGATATCCTTGAGATCTCGAGTCAAATCGGTGCGTCGGCAGGTACTGCGGCGATCAACGTTCCTGCAATCTCGACCGGCATTACGACTGTTACAAATGCTGGTGGCGTGACGGGATCGACCGCTGCGACGATAACGCTCAACACGGGCACCACTACGCTCAATTTGAGTTCCGGTAACGCTGCCGCAGCCCTGAGCAATGCTGGGTTGACGCTGGTTGCGACTGGTACCGGAACGGCGGACCAAGTAACGATTGTCAAGTCAGGATCGGCTAACGAGAATCTACTGGGCTCGAGTGCGATTACCGCGACTGGAATCGAAACGCTTGGAATCAACACCGGCTCAACGGTTGTTGCAACCACACAGTCGACTGGTGGTGTCGGTATTACTCCAACGACGGCGAACGGTGCTGTTACGGTAAACGTCTCGGGTTCCAACTCCTTTACAACGGGGGTGATCACCCCTGTAGGTACTGGACTGCTGACCATCAGCGGTTCCGGAATGACTGCAAGGGCTGCTGGAACAACAACCCTGACGGTGACGGCACCCGTGTCGACCGGCGGCACGATCAGCATCGTCGGTTCTTCTGGTCAAGACGTCTTGAACGGCGATACGGATGACCGGAACACGATTGACGGTGGTTCAGGAATCGATACCATTATCGGCGGCTCGGGTAATGACAGTCTCGTTGGTGGTCTTGGCAATGACGTCATCACTGCTGGCGCAGGTAATGACGTCGTACAAGGTGGCGACGGCGACGACCAGATCATCATGGCTGGGTTCCTGACCTCCGCCGACACCATCGATGGCGGCACTGGGACGAACGTGTTGTCTGTAGTGGCCGCTGCCAGTTTGGGTTCGACCGCGTTCCAAAACGTAACCAATATTCAGCAGGTTGCCTTGACGGGTAACGGTACGGTCACCTTGACTTCCCCACTGTCGGCAACATCGACCGCATTCGATTTGTCTGAAGCGGGTATTAACAATCTGACTCTGGCAACCGGCTATACCGGTGCTACGACCATTTTGTTGACCAATTCAATCGCTGGAACTGCCAACGGTACGAATCAAGACGTTGTTACGAACTCTGCAAACGTAGCCCTGACGGTAACCGGTAACGTTGCCGACTTCGATACCGTTCAAGTGGTTGGCGGTACCGGTACGGATACACTGACGATGACCGCCGCGGGTCCAGCGGGGTCACCAAATGCTGGCGCAGCCAATCTAAACAATAGCTCTGCCTACGACGCGATTAACCTTCTGGCTGGGTCGGTTGCTGGGTTTGCGACGACGATAACTAATGCTTCAATCACCACTGGAAGGGTCCTCGCCGTCGAAGCAGGTGCCATTACGAGTTCGACTGCGGCTTTCAACTTTAGCGGGGCCACCGCAGGTGCTGCAACCGCTGGTTCAGTCGCGCTGACGGGTATTCTCGCCGGCTCGAATAACATCAATCTCAGCACGTTCTCGGGCAACAACACGGTCACCGGCGGGGCGGGCACTGATACGTTTACGGGCGGTACGGGTAACGACACGTTCAATGCTGGTGCGGGTAACGATGCCTACGTGTTTGGGTCCAATCTGACGGCAGCCGACTCGGTTACGGATACTTCTGGAACGGATACTCTCAATGCGACTCTGAGCGGCATCGGCACATCCACTGCGCGGTCGGCCCTTCGTGTGAGTGGAGTTGAAACGATCAATCTCCTCACCTCCGGTACCTCGACAAACTTCATTGACGCGTCGAGCATCACTAACGGCACAAGCGCGATGACTGTGCGGGTCGCCGGTAGTGGATCCGTGAATATTTCCAACCTTACGACAACAACGACTCTGGGCGTTGGTACAACGACCACCGGTGGCGTAACGGGTACACCGGGCTACACCGGCACGTTGACCGTCGCGCCGGTGACGGCGAGCACTAGCAACTCGCTGAGTGTTTCGATTAGTTCTTCAACCGACAGCGATACCAACGGAACGCTGGTGTCCGCGGCCGGAAACTACGGTAGTGCTACTGTGACCGAGTCGTTGACCAACGGCGCGACCTGGAACGTCTCTGGTCTTGCTGTCCCAACGCTTACGATGAACGGCGGTTTGGCTGGGAAAGCGTACGCTCTTGGGACGCTGAGTGCGACCACAACCACGTTGAATGCGACCGCTTTGGCCGGCTCACTGACCGTGAGTGGTGGTTCGGTTGCAACTACGTTCAACCTGCCCAACAGTGGTACCAACGCTCAGTCTGCAACGGGCGCTGCGAACGTAAACGACACCTTCAACATTACGTCGAGCACTCAGGCAAACACTATTGTTGGCGGAACAGGTGGAACGGATACCCTGAACGTGACTGCGACCGGTGCCACGCTCGATGCGACCAGTTTTTCGGGTATCGAAAACTACGTTATCACCCTCACGCCTAACGTGGCTTTGGCAATCAATAATGCCGGCGGACTCACGGGTAGTGGTGATGTTGTCAATATCACCTTCAATGGTGGTAACGTGGCCTCAAATCTTACGGTCGGTACAGCGATCGGGGGTACGGCGGCCTCGTTCAGGAGTATTGATGCCTCTGCATTGAGCAGCGTGGTGAGCATCGTCGCGGATCCCGCCGCGTTGTCTTCTGTGACAGATACGATTCGTGGGGGTTCGGGCACCTCCGACGTACT
>RFVZ01000232.1 GCA_009922405.1 Betaproteobacteria bacterium | reverse complement strand
AAGCCCTTGATGCCTTCCTCTTTGATGAGTCGCTCGGCTTCGCGCGCGCCCATCTTGCCCTTGTGCGGGTCGATGCTGGCAAAGGCCATCATCATGTCGCTGTTCTCGCGCGCTGCCTGCGCGATCTCTTCGTTCGGGATGCGGCGACGCCCGAGCTGGGCCTCGCTATCCACCGTGAACATCACCAGACCGATATTCTTTTCGCGGTAGTACGCGATCGTCTCGGCGATCGTCGGTCGGCGATTGGAGCCGAAGTACTTGTCGGCTGCGCGGTCGTATTCCTCGCCGTAATTATCAAACGGATTCCAGCAGCTCACTTCGGCGTGGGTGTGGATGTCGATCGCGATCAAGTCTTGGTATTTCATGGTGCAGGGGTCTAGGGATAGTCCCAAGAAGAAAAATGTAGCGATTAATGACAATATGGTTATCGATAATAACTTGTTTGATCTCCCGATCAATCAAAGCAAAAGGAACTTGATGCTCCACCCAGTCCTCGAACGTGCCGCCAAAAATGGCATCGCCCTTGAAATGCGCGGCGCTGTTGCTCTCGTCACCCTGCGCCGTCCGGCCAAGCGCAATGCGCTGTCCGACATGCTAATCGAAGCCATTCGCGACACCTTCCAGAACCTGCCTGCTGAGGCCAAAGCGGCCGTGATCGACGGCAAAGGCCCGCACTTCTGCGCGGGGCTGGATCTGTCCGAACTTAAGGAGCGTGACGCCGGCGAAGGGGTCCATCATTCCAGAGGGTGGCATGTCGCATTGGACGCAGTGCAGTATGGCCGAGTGCCCGTTATCGCGGCGCTACATGGCGCCGTGGTGGGCGGCGGGCTTGAGCTGGCTAGCGCATGCCACATCCGTGTGGCCGATGAAAGCACCTTCTACGCACTGCCCGAAGGCACTCGCGGCATCTTTGTGGGCGGCGGCGGCTCGGTGCGCGTGCCTAAACTGATCGGGGTGGCCCGCATGACCGACATGATGCTGACTGGCCGCGTCTACAACGCAGTCGACGGCGAGCGCGTGGGCTTTGCTCAATACCTCGTGCCGCAAGGCACCGCGCTTGAAAAAGCTCTGGAGCTGGCCGAGCGCATCGCCACCAACGCGCCACTGACCAATTACGCCTTGATGCACGCGCTGCCGCGCATCGCCGAGCAGCCGGCCGACCACGGCTTCCTGACCGAGGCCCTGATGGCTTCGATTGCGCAGGCAGCTCCCGAAGCGAAAGCCCGTGTGCGGGCCTTCCTCGAAGGTAAGGCCGCCAAGGTGAAGCAAGCCGACTGAAGGGTTGCCCAGAGGAAACAAAACATGACCGTCAGAACATGACCGCCCAGCACAACTCGATCGCTCCACGATTCCGCCCTCTCAAGTTTGGGGTCACGCGTGTTGCGCTGCGCGACGGCGCGTCTGGTGTTCATTACCTGCGCGCCGAGCAGGACCTGAACCCATTCCCCGAGCGTCTGACCGACCGCCTGCGGCACTGGGCGCAAGTCAAACCCGATCACACCTTGATCGCCCGACGCATCAAGGCAGCGGATGGTCAACTGGGCGACTGGCAACACATCAGCTACGCCCAAGCCTGGACCAAGGCCCGCAGCATTGCCCAGGGGCTGATCAACCATGACCTGACTGCCGAAAAGCCGGTCGCAATCCTGAGCGAAAATAGCCTGGAGCACGCCCTTCTGACGCTCGGCTGCCTGATTGCGGGTGTGCCGTACACCCCCGTATCGCCGCCCTATTCGCTAATAAGCCAAGGCTACGACAAGCTCAAACATATCCTGAGTACGGTCACCCCGGGTCTGGTGTTCGCGCAAGATGCGCGCTATGCCAAAGCGATCGCCGCCACGGTTGACCAGGGTAGGGCGATCGTGATGGCTGAAGGCAGCGTCGAAGGCCATCAAAGCATTGGTTTTGCCGAACTCTGCGCCACGCCGGTCACCGACGCAGTGGATCAAGCGATGGCTGCCACCGGCCCGGACACCATCGCCAAATTTCTCTTCACCAGCGGTTCAACCAAGCTGCCCAAGGCGGTCATCAATACCCACCGCATGTGGTGCGCCAATCAGCAGCAGATGGCGCAGTCGATGCCGGTCCTGGCCGAGCAGGACCTTGTGCTGGTCGACTGGCTGCCGTGGAACCACACCTTCGGGGGCAACCACAACTTCGGGATGGTCGTCTTTCACGGCGGCACCCTCTACATCGACGACGGCAAGCCCACGCCCGCGCTGATTCAAGAAACCCTTCGCAACCTGCGTGAAATTGCGCCCACGGTGTACTTCAACGTGCCCACCGGTTTCGAGGAGATCGCCAACGCGATGAAAACTGACGACACGCTGCGCAAGTCACTGCTGTCGCGCGTGCAGATGTTCTTCTACGCGGGTGCCGCTCTGGCCCAACCCGTGTGGGACAGTCTCTACGAAAGCGAAGAGCGCGAAATCGGCGAGCGAATTGTCATGGCGACCGGCCTGGGGATGACCGAGTCAGGACCGTTCGGGATCTTCGTGACCAACCCCAATGTGCGCGCTGGCGACTTGGGCGTCCCCGCGCCAGGCCTGGAGCTCAAGCTGGTCGACGTCGACGGTAAGACCGAGGTGCGTTACCGCGGCCCCAACATTACGCCGGGCTACTGGCGGGCTCCCGGCGAAACAGCTGAGTCGTTCGACGAGGAAGGCTTCTTCAAGTCCGGCGATGCGGTCAAGTGGATCGACGAAACGGACCCGCACCTCGGCCTGAAATTCGACGGCCGTATCGCCGAGGATTTCAAGCTGGCCACCGGTACCTTTGTGAGCGTAGGTCCGCTGCGCGGGAAGATCATTGCAGCCGGAGCCCCCTATATTCAGGACGTGGTGCTCACAGGTCTCAATATGCGCGAGGTTGGCGCCATGGTCTTCCCGACCCACAAGGTGCGGGAACTCTCGGGTCTTCCCGGAACAGCCCCACTCGCGGATGTGCTGGCCAGTGCACCGGTGCGCGCGCACTTCCAACGGGTGCTCAACGAGCTCGCTGCCGCCAGCACCGGCAGTGCCAACCGGATTGCCCGCATGTGCCTGCTATCGGAGCATCCCACCATCGACAAAGGCGAGATCACGGACAAGGGCTCGATCAACCAGCGCGCCGTGCTCACCCACAGAGCCGACACCGTGGCCCTCCTGCACAACGACGGACTGCACGACATCCTAAAACCGAACTGCTGAACTTTTTAACCCTGTGAACTAGACCCACCATCCGAAGGAGACCATTATGAAACTCAAAAACACCCTGCTGGCCCTGGCCATCACCGCCGTGTCCAGCACGACCGCACTCGCCGAAATAAAGATCGGTGTCAGCCTTGCGCTGACTGGTCCGGGCTCCGGACTCGGCATCCCGATGCAGAACCAGTTCAAGTTGTTCCCGCAGACGATTGCCGGCGAAAAGGTCTCACTCATCGTGCTGGACGACGCGACCGATCCGGGCAAAGGCGCCGCCAACGCACGCCGCTTCGTGACCGAAGACAAGGTGGATCTGATTATCGGTTCTTGCATCACCGCGGTCGCTGCCGCCATGACCGACATCGCAGCAGAGGCCTCCACTGCGCAGCTCGCAGGTTCGCCAGTGGGCGTACCCGCCGGTAAGGACAAGTGGATGTTCCGCCTGCCGCAGTCCAACACCGTGATCGGCTACGCGATGGTCGAGCACATGAAAAAACAAGGCGTCAAGACCGTCGGCTTCCTGGGCTACACCGACGCGTACGGCGAGCAGTGGCTCAAAGAAGTTACC
>RFVZ01000231.1 GCA_009922405.1 Betaproteobacteria bacterium | reverse complement strand
TGGGCGATCGCGGCGTCGACCAGAGGGAAACCGGTGCGCGCCTCAGTCCACGCAAGAAACCGTGCCTCAGCAGCCTCGTCATTCGCAAATCGAATGTGGTCGTAGTCTGGTTTGAAGGCAGATCGCGTTACGTGCGGCCAGTTGGCCAGAATCTGGACATAGAAATCGCGCCATATCAGCTCCGCTAACCAACTTGTGGCGCCGTCTGACGCGACCGCATCCGTCTGTTGAATTTGAAGCGCGGTCTGCACCAGTTGGCGGATTGAAATGGTTCCAAAGCGCAGATGAACCGATAAATAGGAGGGGCCCCGAATCGCGGGGAAATCCCGATGACGTCGGTAATCTCCTATTCGCTGCACGAACGATTCGAGCAGTGCCTGCGCCGCAGCCTCCCCAGGTTGTATGCCGAGGGCCTTCAGGTTGGTCGGCTCGAATCCGATCGCTGCAAGACTCGGCGGTCCGCGCCAGGGGCCATGGAGGTTCTCGGGCGTTGCCCTCAGCTCGGTCGGCCACGGTGCGAGCGCTTCCGAGAAGGGCAGAACGGGGTGCGGCGTCAAATGAGACGAAGTGAGGCGCTTGAGCCACGCGTTTCGGTAGGGGCTGAAGACCGTGTAGCCGCTCCCCGCGGCCGTGCGTAAGGCCTCCGGCGGGAAGATCACGTGATCCAGAGACTGTTCCAGCCCGATTCCGGCGGACTTGAGCGAGCGTTCGACCTCTTGATCCCGATCGATGGCGGACGGCTCGAAGTCGCGATTGATATAAACGGTTTGGCACTGAAGCTGTTGTGCAAGCCAGGGGATGGCTTCGCGCGCAGGCCCCTGCAGGACGATCAAATGGCCCGCAGGCGAGAGTTTCCCTAGATTGGCATGCAGTTCCTCGAGTGCGCCCTGAATAAATTCGACCCGCCGGTCCGAGCGACTTGGCAGGGCGTCAAGGATGTCCGTGTCAAAGACGAAGACGCACCAGACGCGCTGGCAAGCCTGCAAGGCTTGGGACAGCGCGAAGTGATCGTTGACGCGCAGGTCACGTCGGAACCAGACTAAGCCATTCATAGCCCGGATTGTGTCCTGTCCAAGCACCCCTTTACAATGCGGTGATGAACCCAGTTCCTGATTGTGTTGCGCTAGCCAACCACTTCCTGATCGCTATGCCAGCCATGGACGATCCAAACTTCGGACGTACGGTCATCCTCCTTGCTGAGCACAGCGACCGGGGTGCGCTGGGTCTGGTGATTAATCGACCGATGGCCGACCTTGATCTCGCGGGGCTGTTTGACCGGATCGACCTAAAGCTTGGGATTTCACCCCTCGCGAGCGCGCCGGTTTTTGTCGGGGGGCCAGTTCAGTCCGATCGCGGTTTTGTGCTCCATCGGCCGGCCGGGCATTGGAGTTCGACGGTAGTTATCGGAGAACATTTAGGCTTGACGTCTTCAAAGGACGTGTTGGAGGCGGTGGCTGCTGGGCAAGGCCCGCCCGAGTTGTTGGTGACGTTGGGCTATGCGGGGTGGGGTCCGGGGCAGCTGGAGCAGGAGCTTGCACAAAACGCATGGCTAACCGTCCCGGCATCGCCTGACCTGATTTTTTCGACGCCAGTGGCGCAGCGGTTTGATCAGGCGATCAAACTGCTGGGCTTTGATCCGGCTTTTTTATCGGCGTCAGCGGGTCATGCCTGATCCTTTGCCTCTGCCTCATCCGCCCTCGGGGGGGGTGACCCGGGCCGAGACCATCTTGGGATTTGATTTCGGAGAGCGCCGGATTGGGGTGGCGGTGGGTAACACCCTAACGGGAGGAGCGTCGCCGGTCACCATCATTCAGGCGACTGAGAGCCAGCTCCGTTTTGCCCAGCTGGGGCAGTTGATTGCGCAGTGGTGCCCGGACCGACTGGTGGTCGGACGCCCCACGCACTCGGACGGAAAGCCCTTGCCGGTGACGGCCCGTTGTGAGCGTTTTGCCCGCCAGTTACAGGGTCGATTCGGCAAACCCGTTCATTTGGTCGACGAGAATTATTCAACGACCTCGGCCCGTGCGCTCGACGATGAGGCCCGAACGGGTTATCGCGGGCGTGCATCGCGCGAAGATGAGGATGCAGCGGCCGCGGCGATTGTGTTGCAACAATGGCTCGATCAGCCGACGCCGGCGCTATCGTGATGAATACGCCGACGCGGGACCCGGACGATACGTTGGGTGCGGTCGATGCAGACCGAGCGTACGTCCACCTTCTCGATCAGTTGCGAACGGTTCTCGCTGATGAGGGTCGGTCGCCCATTCTTGTGGGGGTGCACTCTGGGGGCGCTTGGCTGGCTGAGCGATTGCATGCGGACCTCTGCCTGAGCTCCCCCTTGGGGTATCTTTCGAGCGCATTTCATCGCGATGATTACGGTTCGAGGGGATTGCCCACCAACATCAAGCCAACGGTCCTGCCCTTTGACGTCGAAGGGGCTGATCTGATTGTGGTCGATGACGTGTTGTTTACCGGGAGAACAGCCCGGGCAACGCTCAACGAGTTGTTTGATCATGGCCGACCCGCTCGGGTCGAGCTGGCTGTGCTGGCCGATCGCGGTGGGCGCGAGTTGCCTATTTCGGCGCGGTTTGTCGGCGCATCGGTTTTGCTCGGGGGCACCCATCAGCTGGTGTTATCGCAGGACACGCAAGGACACTTTTCGTTTCGTGTTGAATCAGGACCTCGATGATCCGGCGCCATCCCCAAATTGATGGCCAGGGGCGCCTGCGTCACCTGCTCTCAATTGATGGCCTGCCCAAGGCGATGATTGAGCGGGTGCTCGACACCGCATCGGCGTTTCTGGATGTTAGCGACCGTACGGTCAAGAAGCTGCCTTTGTTGCGGGGACGGAGCGTATTCAATCTTTTTTTTGAAAACTCAACGCGAACAAGAACGACTTTTGAGATCGCGGCGCAGCGGCTTTCGGCGGATGTCTTTAACCTGAATATTTCCGCTAGTTCGGCCTCGAAGGGCGAGAGTTTGCTGGATACGATCGATAACCTGGCTGCGATGAACGCGGATTTGTTCGTTGTGCGGCATGCGCAGAGCGGTGCGCCCTTCCTGATCGCACAGCACCTCGATCAACTCGGCAAAGACGTCCACGTTATCAATGCGGGCGACGGTCGTCACGAGCATCCGACGCAGGCCTTGCTAGACGCTTACACGATTCGGCATTTTAAGAAGAACTTCACCGGTCTGCGGATCGCGCTCGTGGGCGACATTCTTCATTCTCGGGTGGCCCGCAGCAACATCCATGCATTAACCACTCTCGGGGTCCCGGACGTGCGGGCGGTTGGGCCGGCTACCTTGCTGCCTGGCGGGCTCGAGTCGATGGGCGTACGCGTGTTTCATGACATGCGCGAGGGATTGCGGGATGTCGATGTGGTGATCATGCTTCGATTGCAGAACGAACGCATGCGCGGAGCGTTGCTACCCAGCGCCCAAGAGTACTTCAAGCACTACGGCCTGACGCCCGAGAAACTCGCCTATGCGGCCCCAGATGCCATTGTGATGCATCCAGGCCCGATGAACCGGGGCGTGGAGATTGACAGCGCTGTTGCGGATGGCCCGCAGGCGGTGATTCTCTCGCAGGTGACGTTTGGGATTGCGGTCCGGATGGCGGTACTGGGGATGATCGCGGCATGAAGATCTCGATCCTGAACGGTCGCATCCTGATCCCGTGCGAGCGCTCTGCTCCGAAGGATGATCAACATGGGAGCAGAGCGGATCTGTACATCGCCGATGGGCGGGTG
>RFVZ01000024.1 GCA_009922405.1 Betaproteobacteria bacterium | reverse complement strand
CGTTGACGGATGCGCTTTGGCGGCGGACCCTCTCCGGAGGTTCCGCCGCTTTTTTGTCTGTGGCGGGCAGAACCCACGGGCGGGACGATCTGCTAGTCTCGCGACCGTTGCCCTCTCACGTTGAACGCAAACGCCATGCAAACCGAACGTACGCTGACTCTGACCATGACCTGCCCCGATGGCGTGGGGATTGTGGCGGCCGTGAGTCAGTTTTTGGCCGACCGCGGTGGGTGGATCGTCGAGGCTAATCATCACTCCGATCGGACCACGGGTCGGTTTTTTATGCGCAACGTCATTCTGGGTTCGTCAATCGATCCCGACACGCTTGCGCAAGCCTTGGAGCATGAATTCGCGCCGATTGCGCAGCGCTTTGGGATGACTTGGCGACTTGGAGATTCTGCGCGCCGCAAACGCATGGTGGTCCTGGTGAGTCGAATTGACCATTGCCTGGTGGATTTGCTGTACCGCTGGAGCTCGGGGGAGCTCGATTGCGATATCCCATGCGTGATCTCGAACCACGAGGACTTGCGCCGAACCGTCGAGTGGTACGGGTTGACCTTTCATCACGTTCCATTTGAGCCCACCCACAAAGCGGCGGCATTCAGTCACATTGAGGCGCTGGTGGAGGCGGCCTCGGCTGATCTCATCGTTCTGGCGCGGTTTATGCAGATCCTTCCACCGGCGCTGTGCCAGCGTTATCCGGGGCAGATTCTAAATATCCACCATAGCTTTTTGCCCAGCTTTGCCGGGGCCAAGCCCTATCACCAGGCCTTTGATCGGGGCGTCAAACTGATCGGGGCAACCAGCCACTATGTGACCGAGGCCTTAGACGAGGGGCCGATCATTGAACAGGATGTGGTCCGGATCGACCATGACGATGCCCCCGAAGACCTCGTGCGGTACGGCCGCGATATTGAAAAGACGGTGTTGGCTCGTGCCCTGAAGTACCACCTTGAGGACCGTGTGCTGCTAAATGGTCACCGGACGGTTGTGTTTCGCTGACCGTACGGGGTCGAATGCTTTCTGGAGGCAATGCCCATGGTTCCGCACCTCATCACCGCGCTTGAAGGACCGCTACAAGATCTGGAGCGCCGCCTTCTGGACGCGAGCGCTGAAATTGAGCGTTGGTTTCGGCTGCAGTGGCAGGACCACACCCCGCCCTTTTACGGCTCGGTCGATTTGCGTAACGCGGGGTTCAAACTCGCTCCCGTGGACACCAATTTGTATCCTGGCGGGTTCAATAACCTGTCGGACGATGCTTTGCCGCTGGCGGTTCAAGCGGCGATGGCAGCCATCGAGCGGGCCTGTCCAGCGGCCAGTGAGTTGTTGCTCATCCCGGAGAACCACACCCGGAATCAGTTTTATCTGGCCAATGTGCTCCGCCTTGGGACAATCCTGCACCAGGCCGGGGTGACGGTTCGTTATGGATCGCTGAACCCGGAGGTGACGGAGCCGACCCTGCTCGATGCCGCGCACGGGCAGCAGTTGCTGGTCGAGCCGCTGCGCCGGCGCGCTGACCGGCTGGGTCTTGAGGGCTTTGATCCGGACCTGATCCTGGTCAATAACGATCTGTCCGCTGGGCTGCCCGCCATGTTGCAGGGCCTGCGCGATCAGGTGCTCCTGCCCCCGCTACATGCAGGTTGGGCGGTGCGGCGCAAGTCGCATCATTTCAGCGCGTACGCGGAAGTAGCGCAGCAGTTTGCCCAGATGCTGGGCATCGATTCCTGGCTGATCAATCCTTATTTTGCAACCTGCGGGCAGGTCGATTTTCAGGCCCGAGAAGGCGAGGGTTGTCTGCAGGACAACGTCGCGTGGTTATTGGCCAAGGTGCGTGCCAAGTATCGCGAATACGACATTCAGGAGCAGCCCTTTGTGATCGTCAAAGCCGATGCGGGCACCTATGGGATGGGGGTGATGAGCGTTCGCGACCCTTCGGACATGCTCAACCTGAATCGCCGGACCCGCAATAAGATGGCGGTCGGTAAAGAGGGGCGCTCGGTCCAAGAAGTGATCCTGCAGGAGGGGGTGCCGACGGTTGAGGCAATTGAGGCGGGTAATGCAGAGCCGGTGGTCTACATGATCGATCGGTGTGTGGTTGGAGGCTTCTATCGTGTCAATTCCGAGCGTGGCCGCGACGAAAATCTGAATGCCCCTGGCATGCGGTTTGTGCCTTTGCCCTTTGCAGGGCCCTGTAACCGTCCCGACCATGCGGCGGCGCTCGAAGATGCGCCGAACCGGTTTTATGCTTATGGCGTGATTGCCCGCCTCGCGCTGTTGGCCGCGTCGGTTGAACTGGAGCAAACCGCACCCGGTCAACCCGGACCGGATAACGCGACCGAATAACGCGACCGGATAACCCGACTGAACATCAACCCTGGATCCCGCATGCGATTGCTCTTTGTTGCCGACCCGCTCGAGTCCTTTCGAACCTACAAGGACTCGACCTACGCCATGATGGTGCAGGCGCAGGAGCGCGGCCATTCGCTGTACGCCTGTGATACCTCGGACTTGGTTGCCTTATCGAGCGCGGCCGCCCTGGCCGGGCGCGACGGCCGGTCGTGTCGCCTCGCGGCGCAGGTTGCACGGATTGAACTTCAGCGGGACGCCTCGACCGTGGCCGCGGCTGATGATGCCGCGAGCTACGATGGCTGGAGCGGGGGCGCCCCGGCGGTCCGTTGGTTTGTTCGGGGTGAGGTGGAACTTTTAGCGCTGGCGGGTTTTGATGCCATCGTGATGCGCAAGGACCCGCCGTTTGATCTGGAGTTCCTGTACGCGACCCAGCTCTTGGAGCGCGCCAAAGCCGAGGGCGCGCGGGTTTTTAACGATCCGCGTGCGCTGCGTGATCACAACGAAAAGCTCGCGATTCTTGAGTTTGCGCAATTCACGGCGCCCACCCTGGTTTCACGCGATCCCGCGCGGCTGCGCGCCTTCGTGGTGGAGAACGGGGAAGCGGTTCTCAAATTGCTCGATGGCATGGGTGGGGCGTCGATTTTTCGGGCCCGTGCCGATGACCCAAACCTGTCAGTGATTCTGGAGACCATGCATCGCTTTGGGACTCGGACCGTGATGGCACAACGCTTTCTGCCGCAGATTGCAGACGGTGATAAGCGCGTGCTGCTGATTGGTGGTGAAGTGTTGCCGTATTGCCTGGCTCGAATTCCGGCGGCGGGCGAATCACGCGGCAATCTGGCCGCGGGTGGTACCGGGGTTGCTCGTCCGCTCAGTACGCGAGACCGTCAAATTGGCACTGCGCTGGCGCCGATCCTCGCAGCTCGCGGCCTCTTGCTGGTCGGTCTGGATGTGATTGGAGACTGTCTGACCGAGGTCAACGTGACGAGTCCGACCTGCTTTCGTGAAATCACACAACAAACCGGTTTCGATGTGGCCCAGGCGTTTATCGTTGCACTCGAGCGGGCGGTCAACGACAAGGTGGGAGTGGCTGCGGGAACATCGTTGGGGGCATCAGCGGGCCTGCCATGATTGGCATTCTGGTTGTGAGTCACGAACCGCTGGGCACCGCCTTGCTGCATTGCACCCGCCATATTTTCGGGCGTCTGCCGGCGCAATTGGCCGCGCTCGATGTCATTCCCGATGAGGACCCCGAGGTCGCTGTCAATTCAGCTCGTGAATTGCTCAAACGGATCAATGACGGGAGCGGCGTCTTGGTCCTCACCGATGTCTGGGGCGCGACCCCATCGCGCGTCGCGTCGCGTCTGGCCGAGGCTAACCGGGTCGCGGTTTTGGCGGGCGTCAACCTGCCGATGCTGGTGAAGGGCCTGACTGACCGACGTCGGCCGCAGCCATTGGGTGATCTGGTCGGCCGACTCCTGGTGGGGGGCCGCGAGGCGGTCGTCCAGGTGTTGCCCCCACCGCTTGCCGAGTAAGTCCGATGCAGAATCGAGAAGTCCAGGTCGTCAATCCGCTCGGTCTGCATGCGCGGCCTTCAGCTCAAGTCAGTCAGTTGGCATCGCGTTTTCGCGCCGAAGTCTGGTTAACCCGCAATAGTCGACGGGTCAATGGAAAGAGCATCATGGGCGTCATGATGCTGGCGGCGCCCAAGGGCACCGTAATCGGCATCGAAACGGACGGACCTGATGAGTCTGAGGCGATGGCCGCGCTGGTCGATCTGTTCGCGTCCGGTTTTAACGAAGCGCACGAATGACGAATTGCACGTATGAGTGAGTGCAGGAATTGACGATGGCGATGTTCGTTCTGCACGGCAAGACCTTGGGCGGAGGCGTTGCCGTGGGCCGCGCCCGGGTGTTGTCGACGGCATTGCGCGATGCGCCCCAGCGTCGGATCGCGCCCGGGGAAGTGGCGACCGAGCTCAACCGACTCGACGTCGCAATCGGTCGTGTTCAAGCCGAATTGCAGGCGATCGCACAGGACCTGCCGGTGGATGCTCCGGTCGAAGCGGCCGCGATGCTGGACGTTCACGGTCAGATGCTGGTAGACGCGACGCTGGTTGAAGGCGCGCGGACCCGAATTCGTCATCAAGCCTGCAACGCAGAATGGGCGTATGCCGCTCAGGCGGAAGAGCTGGTCGAACAGTTTTTGGCGTTTGAGGATCCCTACCTGCGCGAGCGTGTGATCGATGTCCGCCAGATCGTTAATCGGGTGCTGCGCGCCATGTTGGACAACGGGCCGCATGATCCGCGGGCTGGCGAGGCAATCGACTCGCTCGTGGTGATCGCCACCGAGCCCGCGCCCGCCGATCTTCTGCTTTGGCGCAACGCCTGCGCCTTTGCTCTCGAACTTGGGGGAACCGCGTCGCATGCCGCGATCGTGGCACGAGGCCTGGCGAAACCCACGGTCGTCGGGCTGACCGATGTGGCCAGCCTGATTCGCGACGATGATCTCGTGGTGGTCGACGGCGATGCCGGCGTGTTGGTGGTAAATCCCGATCCTGAATTGCTCGAGCAAGTTGAGCGGCGCGGGGCCGAGCACCGGCGTCATCGGGTCCGTCTCCAATCGCTTCTGCCGCTGCCCGCAGCGACCTTCGATGGCGTACCGATCTCCCTGCAGGGCAATATCGAGTTGCCTGCGGAGGCGATCGATGCGCTGGCGCAGGGCGCGGGAGGGATTGGCCTCCTGCGCTCCGAGTTTCTCTTTTTGAACCGGAAGCAATTGCCCGATGAGGATGAACAGGTCGAGGCCTATGCGGAGGTGATTCGGACGATGGCCGGGAGGCCCGTCACGATTCGGACGATTGATGTCGGTGCAGACAAGGCGTTGCCCCGAACCGGGGCCGAGTCCGTACATCCGGGCGGTTCACATTTCGCTGAAAATCCGGCCCTGGGGCGGCGTGCGATTCGTTTTTGTCTCGCTGAGCCCGAGCTTTTTAAGGTTCAGCTCCGGGCTATTTTGCGGGCCTCTGCGCTCGGTCCGGTCCGGCTATTGATTCCGATGCTGACCCATCCGAGTGAAATCCTTTCGACCCGCAGGCTATTGATGCAAGCCCGCGAGACACTCAGCGAACGCGGCCAGCGCTTTGATCCGGCCATGCCCGTGGGTGGCATGATCGAGGTGCCGGCGGCCGCGATTGCCGCGGATGTCTTTGCCCGCAATTTGGATTTTTTGTCGATTGGGACCAACGACTTGACGCAATACACGCTCGCGATCGATCGTTCCGATCCCCGCGTCGCGGCGCTCTATGATCCGATGCATCCGGCCGTGTTGCGCTTGATCGCGAGGACTATCGCGGCGGCGCGGCGGGCGCGTCGGCCCGTGGCTGTTTGCGGTGAAATGGCCGGCGATCCACTCGCAACGGCTGTTCTGGTCGGCATGGGATTACGCGAATTCTCAATGAATTCGACCGCTCTGCTTCAGGTCAAGCAGGCGCTGCTCGACCTGACGGTCGACGCCGCGCGCCAAGCCGCGCGCCAGGCGCTGCGGTTTGACTGAGGGCGTTCGATTGATCGCACACCCGCACCGTATGACCTTTGAGAGGCCCCTCGCGCTGGCGAGTGGTGCCATGCTGAGTGGCTACGAACTGGTCTATGAGACCTATGGCGAACTGAACTCTGAACGCAGTAATGCGGTCCTGATTTGCCATGCGCTGAACGCATCACACCATGTCGCGGGCGTATACGCCGGCGCACCCGAACAGCGAGGATGGTGGGACAACATGGTTGGGCCCGGCAAGCCCGTCGATACCGACCGATTTTTCGTGATCGGAGTCAATAACCTCGGCAGCTGCTTTGGTTCGACGGGACCGATGACTCGCGATCCCTTGACCGGACGTCGTTATGGCCCGGATTTCCCCGTGCTCACGGTCGAGGACTGGGTCCACTCGCAGGCGCGTCTTGCGGATGCCCTTGGTATAGAGCGTTTTGCAGCGGTCATGGGCGGTTCGCTCGGGGGCATGCAGGCGCTTGCTTGGAGTACGCTGTATGCCGCGCGGGTGGCCCATTGCGTCGTCATCGCCTCGACACCACAACTATCCGCACAAAACATCGCCTTCAATGAGGTGGCTCGTCGTGCCATCCTGACCGATCCCGATTTTCATAATGGCCGTTTTTACGATTACGGCGTGACACCCAAACGTGGATTGATGGTTGCACGCATGATTGGGCACATCACGTACCAGGCCGGTGATGCGATGGCGCAGAAATTTGGTCGCGAGTTGATTAATCAGCGCGATCAGTACGATTACACATTCGATATTGAATTTCAGATTGAGCGATATCTGCGTTATCAGAGCGATAAGTTCAGTCAGTACTTTGATGCCAATACCTACCTCTTGATCACCCGCGTGCTCGATTATTTTGATCCAGCGGCTTCATTTGGTGGCGATCTCAGCGCGGCGATGACGGCGGCGGCGGCGGATTTCCTCGTGATTTCGTTTACCTCAGATTGGCGATTCACATCGGCTCGATCGCGCGAGATCGTGCAGGCTTTGTTGGCCAATCGTCGCCGCGTGACCTACGGCGAGATTGATGCGCCTCATGGGCATGATGCTTTTTTGTTGGACGATGCGCGCTATCACGCGCTCGTGCGGGCGTACTTTGAGCGGGTGGCGGTGCAGATCGCACCGGGCATCCCACCCGGCTCTGCACAAGGCGATCGCGCATGACCAGGCTAACGGGCGGCTTGTTGCGACCCGATCTGGAGCAGGTTGCTGCCTGGATCGGTCGTGATTCCAGGGTGCTGGATTTGGGTTGCGGTGACGGTGCCTTGCTCGACTGGTTGGCGCGTGAGCGTCATTGCAGCGGCTACGGGGTGGAGATTGACGATGCGCAGGTGCTGGCTTGCACCTCGCGAGGGGTTGATGTCATTCAGCAAAACATCGAGCAGGGCCTCGATATGTTTGGCGCCAACCAGTTTCAGTTCGTGGTGCTGTCGATGGCGATCATGGCGACTCAGCACACCGAGCGCGTGGTTCGCGAGATGGGCCGAATCGGCCAGGAGGCAATCATTTCGTTCCCGAATTTTGGCCATTGGAGGCACCTTTGGTCACTCGCCCTGGGCCGGATGCCGATGTCGCGGGCTCTGCCTTTTGAGTGGTACGACACCCCCAATCTGCATTTGGCGACCATTCTGGATTTTGAAAACTTTCTCCGTGCGCTGGGGATGACGATCGTGGACGCCGCATTTCTGGACGAGCGTGGCCGGCGCGTGTCGATCCTGCCCGGTAAACGGGCGTCGACCGCCATTTACCGGTTTCGCCCGAGCCCGATCGATCAGAACATCGCGGCCTGAACTATGGATCCAGTCGATTTGATACCGGCCAATCAGCGCCTTGCGCTGGGTTTGGGTTTGGGCGGTCTGCTACCGTTTGTCGGACTGGCGGTTTTGGCTTGGGGCGGTTCTACCTTGGGGCCAACCTGGGCCCTGCGCGGTCTGATCCTCTACGGGGCGAGCATCCTGGCGTTTCTAGGTGGCCTGCATTGGGGGTTTGCCTTGTCGGGACGATTGTCTGATCGAGCCGCCCGTGTTGCGCTCGTCTGGAGCGTCGTACCCTCATTGATTGCGTGGTCCGCGGCCTGGATGCCTGAGCAGTCAGCGCTATTGGGTCTCGCGGGTGGTTTGGTGCTGGCCTGGGCGTTCGATCAACGGGCTTGGCCCCAATACGGGATCGGACCCTGGTTTTTGCGGCTACGTGGCTTATTGACCTTTGTGGCCACTGGCTCTTTACTGACAAGCGCCTGGATCGCCGGCCAGGCCACGCCCTAGAACGAGCAGGAGAAGTACAGATGGCTCTTCAGACACTCATCGAACCGCAAACCAATCCGAAATCCGATCCGGAATCCGCCATACAGCAGGCGTCTGACGCCCGGGTGCCACGTCGGTTGCGATTCGTCACAGCGGCGGCCTTGTTTGATGGACACGATGCGTCGATCAACATCATGCGCCGGATTCTCCAGTCGCTCGGCGTCGAAGTGGTTCATCTTGGTCACAACCGTTCGGTGGACGAGATCGTCACGGCCGCGATCCAGGAGGATGTGCACGGGATTGCGGTGAGCTCCTACCAGGGGGGCCATGTCGAATTCTTCCGTTACATGGTGGACTTGCTGCGTGCGCGTGGTGCGGCCCATATCCGCGTGTTTGGTGGTGGGGGCGGGGTCATTATTCCGGCTGAAATCGAGGCCCTTCAGGCCTACGGCGTCACCCGCATTTACAGCCCTGAGGATGGCCAACGCTTGGGCTTGCAGGGGATGGTGGCGGACATGGTGCGCGAGGCCGATCAGGACCTGACCGCGCGCGCGCCGCTGAGCCTTAAGGCCCTCCAGGGAGATTGGTCAGCGCTTGCGCGTCTGATCTCAGCGATTGAAGCCGACGGTTTAGACCCGGATTGGCGCAACACCCTGCTGGGCGCAGCGCAAGCTGCACCGACCCCGGTCTTGGGGGTCACCGGCACCGGTGGCGCCGGAAAGAGCTCATTGACGGATGAACTGATTCGCCGGATTCGCCTGGATCAGGGTGACCGGCTGCGGATTGCCGTTCTTTCGATCGATCCAAGCCGGCGCAAGAGCGGTGGTGCGTTGCTGGGCGACCGGATCCGGATGAATGCGATTCATCCTTGGTCGGCAAAAGGCGATGCGACTGGCGATGCGACTGCGCTCGAAGGCCACGGGACGAGCCAGCGGGTGTACTTGCGCTCGATGGCCACGCGCGAGGCCAGTGGCGAGCTCTCGCGTGCACTGCCCGATACCATTGCCGCTTGTCGAGCCTGTGGATTTGATCTGATCATCGTTGAAACCTCGGGCATTGGGCAGGGCGATGCCGCGATCGTGCCGCATGTCAACCTGAGCCTGTATGTAATGACCCCTGAGTTCGGGGCGGCGAGTCAGCTCGAAAAAATCGACATGCTCGACTTCGCCGATTTTGTGGCGATCAACAAATTTGATCGTAAAGGCGCGCTGGATGCGCTGCGCGACGTTTCCAAACAGGTTCAGCGCAATCGCGAGGCCTGGGACCGGGGCCCCGAGTCGATGCCGGTGTTTGGCACTCAGGCCTCCCGTTTTGCTGACGATGGGGTGACGGCGCTCTACCAGGCCATGTTGCCGCATCTGATCAAGCACGGCTTGCCGGTAGCGCAGGGGCGCCTGCCCGTCGTTCACGTACGCCACAGCCAATCGGTGTCGGCCATTGTGCCGAGCGCGCGCAGTCGTTACCTGGCGGACATCGCCGAGGCCGTGCGTGCCTACAAGGCTAAGGCTCTTTTAGAGGCCGGGATCGCGCGCGAGTGTCAGCAACTCGCCGCCGCCCAGCGCATGGTTCGCGAAGCGCCGCCGCAGGACGGATCGACCGACGATCTCACGAGCTTGCTGGGCCGCCTGGCGGGGCTCGAAGCGGTTCGCACGGCCCGCCTGTCGCCCGCGTCACAGGCGCTTTTGCAGGGTTGGGGTCGCCTGCTGGCCGATTACGCCGGGGACGAGCAGGTGGTCAAGATCCGCGACCATGAGATTCGGACGCCCCTCACGACCCGCAGCCTCTCCGGGATCCGGGTGCGCAAGGTGGCGTTGCCCGAGTTGGCCGATGCGGGCGATCGACTGCGGTGGTTACTGCTCGAAAACGTACCTGGTCGTTTCCCTTACACCGCGGGCGTTTTTCCGTTCAAACGTGAGGGTGAAGACCCGACCCGAATGTTCGCGGGCGAAGGCGACCCGTTTCGAACCAACCGGCGCTTTCGCCGGCTCTCCGAAGGAATGCCCGCGAAACGCCTCTCGACCGCCTTTGATAGCGTCACGCTCTACGGTCAGGACCCCGACGAGCGGCCTGACATTTATGGCAAGGTCGGCAACTCGGGCGTGTCGATTGCCACCCTCGACGACATGCGCGCGCTCTACGAGGGCTTTGATCTTTGCGCGCCCTCGACCAGCGTGTCGATGACCATTAATGGACCCGCGCCAACGATCCTAGCGATGTTTTTCAACGTCGTGATTGAGCAGCAATTGCGGGCATTTGAGCAGGCGCAGGGCCGTTCGCCTGATGCCGTCGAAACGGTTGCCCTGCGTGGGCAGGCGCTCGCCACGGTGCGGGGGACCGTTCAGGCCGACATCCTCAAAGAGGATCAGGGCCAGAACACCTGTATTTTTTCAACCGAGTTCTCGCTCAAGGTGATGGGCGATGTGCAGCAGTGGTTTATTGACCAAGCGGTGCGCAATTTTTATTCAGTCTCCATTTCGGGCTATCACATTGCGGAGGCCGGCGCGAACCCGATTAGCCAGCTGGCTTTCACCCTCGCCAATGGATTCACCTTTGTTGAAGCGTATCTGGCGCGCGGGATGCCAATCGATGCGTTTGCCCCCAACCTGAGTTTCTTTTTCAGTAATGGCATGGACCCGGAGTACACCGTCATGGGGCGCGTCGCGCGGCGGATCTGGGCGGTGGCCATGCGCGACCGATATGGCGCCAATGATCGTAGTCAAAAATTGAAGTATCACATTCAGACCTCAGGGCGCTCGTTGCATGCGCAAGAGGTCGATTTCAACGATATCCGCACCACCCTGCAGGCCCTCATTGCGGTTTATGACAACTGCAACAGTTTGCATACCAATGCCTATGACGAGGCGATCACGACGCCGACCGAGGAGTCTGTGCGCCGTGCAATGGCGATCCAGCTCATCATCAATCGGGAATGGGGCTTAGCGACCAACGAGAATCCCAATCAGGGCTCCTATATCCTAGAAGAACTCACGGAGTTAGTCGAAGAAGCGGTGCTCGCGGAGTTCGATCGCATCGCCGAGCGCGGCGGGGTATTGGGCGCCATGGAAACTGGCTATCAGCGCGGCCGGATCCAGGATGAATCCATGCATTACGAGATGCTTAAGCACACCGGCGATTTGCCGATCGTGGGCGTCAATACCTTCCGCAATCCCGGGGGCGATCCGGTCCCGCAGGTGCTCGAGCTTGCTCGCTCGACGGCGGCCGAAAAACAGTCTCAGCTGGACCGGTTGCGAGATTTTCAGGGCCGCCACGCCGTTCAAGCACCGGCCATGCTGGAGCGCCTGCAGCAGACGGCGCTGGCCGGTGGTAACGTGTTTTCCGTGTTGATGGATGCGGTGCAGTGCTGCTCGTTGGGCCAGATCACGCAGGCTTTGTTTGCGGTTGGCGGCCAGTATCGGCGTAGCCTCTAGCCGGGTTTCGGTGGATTGTCGGTGGATTGTCGGTTGATCTCCGCCTCCGATCGGACCAAGCGGATCGCGACGACGACGCGCAGTTTGCTTGCGCCCTGTAGGTCCCTATACTACGACTCATGCTCCACTTTGGCGTCCCCATGACCCCTACCCTCAAGAAATTTGGCCTAGTTGCCGCCGGAGCGGTCGCCGGTGTTTTGGTGTCGGTCGGTTTGAGCGCAGTTGCTCAGCGCGACTCGCGACCCAATAACCTGCCGCTTGATGAATTACGTCAATTCTCGGACGTCTTTGGCGCCATCAAGTCGTATTACGTCGAACCGGTTGAAGACAAAAAGCTGATCGAGGAAGCAATCAGCGGCATGGTCTCTGGTCTTGATCCGCATTCCTCGTATCTTGATGCCGATGCATTCAAGGAATTACAAGCGGGGACGCAGGGCGAATTCGGCGGCCTTGGGATCGAAGTGGGTTCAGAGGACGGTTTTGTCAAAGTCGTGTCGCCGATCGAGGATACGCCCGCTGCCCGGGCGGGGATCAAATCGGGCGATCTCATTATCAAGATTGATGACAAGTCGACCAAGGGGCTGCAACTCAATGATGCGGTCAAGCTCATGCGTGGCAAGCCCAAGAGCTCGGTGGTTCTGACGGTCTTGCGCAAGGGGGAAGTGAAGCCGCTCGTTTTTACACTGGTGCGTGACGTCATCAAGGTGCAATCGGTTCGCAGCAAGGTTTTAGATAACGGTGTGGGTTATCTGCGCATTACGCAGTTCCAGGAGCACACGGTTGAGAACATGGTCAAGCAGCTGCAGGGCTTGTACAAAGAAGGCCCGCTCAAGTCGCTGATTCTGGATTTGCGTAACGACCCCGGCGGGGTCCTGCACGGAGCGGTTGGTGTGACGGCCGCATTCTTGCCCGCGCGCACCTTGGTGGTCTCAACCGACGGGCGAACTCAGGATGCCCAGCGCAAGTATCTGGCCGATCCCGCGGACTACCTGCGTGGACGTGGCGAAGACGTCCTGAGCAAATTGCCAGCCGGGGTTAAGACCGTGCCGATGGTCGTGCTGGTGAACGGAGGCTCTGCCTCCGCCAGTGAAATTGTCGCGGGTGCGCTCCAGGACCACAAGCGGGCGCAGGTGCTGGGGACCCAGACCTTTGGGAAAGGTTCGGTTCAAACCATCCTGCCCCTCGGTAACAGTGCCGCCGTCAAGCTGACGACTGCGCGCTACTTCACCCCGAGCGGGCGCTCGATTCAAGCCAAGGGCGTGACACCGGACTGGATCGTTGAAGAAACCGCGGACGGAGAGAGCAACGTGGGCCGGATGCGCGAGAGCGATCTCCGCCGTCATCTCTCGAACCCGAAAGAGCCCGAGGAGGCGGATCCGGTTCAAGAAAAGGTGCTTGAGCGGGCAGTCGAGCGTGGTGGCGTGAAAGGCACCGAAAAAGTGATTGCCAATCCGGCCGAGCGCAAGCCAATTGAATTTGGGTCTACAGAGGATTTTCAACTTCAGCAGGCCTTGAATCTGTTGCGGGGGCAGCCAGTGCGGACTCTCAAAAAGGACGAAGTCGCTGGCGCTGAATCAACCAAGGTCTCGGCCAAAGTGCCCGGCAAGGCGGGGGCGCCCGCCAACTGAGGGTCCCCCTGAAGGGACGGGTGGCCCCGAGCCCCTGCGGCTTGGGCAATAATGCCGCCCATGGTGAATTGGTTTGAAATCATCGATGGGCGGCTTTGTCAGGGCAAGGCCGAAGTCCACGCCCCGCTAACGGCCCCTTTGACGGTCCGTCCGGTTTGGGTCGACTTTGTTGCGCCGACCCAAATTGAGCGGCGCTGGGCGCGCGACGCCTTCGATCTGGTCCTGCCCGACGAAGAAGATTTTGGCGACATCGAAGTCAGCGCCCGGGTGTTTGTCGATGCCCGCGGGGCCTTGCAACTCCATTCCAATTTCCTGCTTGAGGCGGAGGACGGCCGCCACAGTCTTACCGTCGGCTTTGTCTTGCGCGACGGCATTTTGTTCAGTGTGCGCAGCCATGATTTGCCCGTATTTCGGCTCTTGCGCCTGCGCGCACGCAACCAGCCCGGCGCCCTGCTCGATGCGCTCGACGTCTTGCTCGATCTGTACGCGACCGATGCGGAGTACGCGGCCGATGCGCTCGAAGAGCTCTACGAAGACCTTGAGACCACTAGCCACCGGGTGCTCGCCGCGGGGGGGCTGACGGATGCGGGCGCTGCCGAAGTGCTTGCGCGGGTTGCCAAGCACGAGGATCTGAATGGACGAATCCGGCGCAACATGATGGATACTCGGCGCTCGTTGTCGTTTTTGCTGCGTCAGCGCGTGTTGTCGGGCCACCACCTGGAGGAGGCGCACCATATCCTGCGTGACATCGATTCGCTCGACAGTCACACCGCGTTTTTGTTCGACAAGACCAATTTTTTGATGGATGCCACGGTGGGCTTTATCAGCATCAATCAGAACAAAATCGTCAAGCTGTTCTCGGTGGCCTCGGTTGCCTTACTGCCGCCCACCTTGATCGCGAGTATCTATGGCATGAACTTCATTCACATGCCTGAGCTCAATTGGGGGTTCGGTTATCCGATGGCGATCGGCTTGATGCTGGTTTCGGTTGGGGTGCCGATCTGGCTCTTCAGGCGTCGCGGCTGGTTGGGATGAATGATCAGGAGTTGCTTCGCTACTCGCGTCATTTGTTACTCGACGAGATTGGCATCGAAGGCCAGGCATGCATTCGGAATGCAACGGTCTTAGTGGTGGGTGCGGGTGGCCTGGGGTCGCCGGCCGCGTTGTATCTGGTTTCGGCCGGGATTGGGCACCTCTACTTGGCCGATGGGGATCGCGTCGACCTCAGCAATCTCCAGCGGCAGATTCTTCATCGCGAGACGGCCATTGGCAGGCTCAAGGTCGAGTCAGGGCGCGAAACGCTGAGCGCCCTGAACGCCGATTCGGTGGTGGATGCCATCGGCGTCCGTCTGGAGGGACCCGCACTCGAGTCTGCCGTGGCGAAGGTCGACGTCGTGCTGGATTGCACTGACAATTTTGCGACCCGACATGCGATCAATCGGGCTTGTGTGAAGCTGCGTAAGCCCCTGGTCTCTGGGGCTGCGGTTCGCTTTGACGGACAATTGGTTGTGTTTGATTCGCGCGACCCCGATTCCCCCTGCTATGAGTGCCTTTTTCCGCAATCGTCTGAATTGGATGAGTTCCGTTGCGCTGAACTGGGTGTTTTTGCGCCGTTGACGGGAATCGTTGGAACGATGCAGGCCGCCGAAGCACTCAAGCTAGTGGGGGGGTTTGGCCGCACCTTGAAGGGTGAACTCCTTCTGCTCGACGCTCGCGATCTCACCGTTCAACGAATCCGGATTCCGCGAGATCCTGAGTGCCAGGTCTGCGGTAAGAACCCCCGGGACAGCGCGACAACTCTGACGTGAACGCTGACAGCCCATTCAACCCGTGCATCGATCCAGCCCGGGGCCAAGCCATCCAGCCCGGTAGGGCCAGCCGAGCACTCGTCGCCCGCATCGCGCTGATGGTCTGGCTCGGCGTGGTGACCTGCCTTGGCGTCGGTGGCTTGATGGGCTTGGCTGGGGGGGCCCTCGCGCGCCCCTTCGATACGGTCAATGATCGCCGGGATGCGCGCTTGATGCTAGGCGGACATGACCCGATCTCGTACTACCGACAAGCGCGACCAACGCCGGGCCGGCCAGACATCCGGGTCGAAATCGAAGGGGTGATTTATCGGTTTGCTTCGGAATCGGCCCGAGCCGAATTTCAGCGCGACCCCGCACGATGGGTCCCTGCTTTTGGTGGGCATTGTGCCTATGGCATGGTGCATGCGCTACCGATCCCGGCGCGCGCGGATGTGTTTGAAATCCTCGACGGCCGGCTGTATTTGTTCAGCAGTGAGCGCTCAAGGGCCTGGTTTTTGATGGAACGGGAAGTCAACCTCCAACTCGCCAGCCGGTGGTGGCGTGACGAAGTCGGGGGCTCGATCGTGGTTCTGCAGCGGGCCTTTCGGACCATCGTGCCAGTACCCAACCGGCGTGACCCCGAGGATCTGGAGCGCGACTACCGCGACCGATTGCATACCGGGCGGCTCTAAACCACCAATCAGCGCTAACGCCGCAGCGCCAGGCGCGTCAGCTCATGGCTTGAGCGGACTTGTGCGCCGACCCGTCGGCCTGGCCCTGCAAGCCAGCGCGGGCGGAGCCCCGCGCGGCGATGAAACCCGTGGACCAGGACGGTGCGCAAGCCCAGCGCCCGCGCGGAGACCAGATTGCTGAGGGAATCTTCGACCAGAACACAGCGTGCGGGCTCGAGCCGGTGACGGGCTAACACCGCACGTAGCATGAGCTTGGAGGGTTTGGGGCGCAGATGTCCGGCAATGCGCATGGATTCGATTGGGATCAGGTGGTCGATCGAGCGATGAATCCCCAGCCGGGTCAACACCTCGACCGCGTAATGGTGCGGGGCATTGGTCAAGACGATTTTTCGCCCTGGCAGTCGGCGCAGCGCATGAATCAGCCGGACGTCGCGCTCCACCAGTGGGCCGAGTTCAGCCATCGGATGCGTCGCCTGCAAAAATCGCCCTGGTTCGACTTGATGACGTTGAATCAGACCGAGCAGAGTGGCGCCGTAGCGTAGCCAGTATTCCCGCCTGAGTGCGTCGGCCCGGTCGCGGTCAATCTGGAGTTCGTGCGCAACGAAGTCCGTCATGCGTTGGTTGATACGGGGAATGATCCTGGAGATTGCGTCGTGCAGCGTGTCATCCAGATCGAGGAGCCAGACTGGATTCAAAGCGGATTCAAAGCGGATTCAAAGCGGAATCAAAGCCATTGGCACGCCCTTGCCAGGGTCAGTAACTTCGGATCATGGTCCCGACGCCCTCACTGGTGAGGATCTCGAGCAGCACGCAATGATCGACCCGGCCGTCGATGATATGGACTGAATGCACCCCCGCCCGCGCGGCATCGAGTGCAGATGCGATTTTGGGCAGCATGCCGCCGGAGATGGTCCCGTCCGCAAAGAGTTCGTCGATGCGTTTAGAGGTCAGCCCCGTCAGGAGCCGCCCCTCTTTATCGAGCACGCCCGGCGTGTTGGTCAGCAGGACGAGTTTCTCGGCCTTGAGGACCTCGGCAATTTTGCCTGCGACCACATCGGCATTGATGTTGTAGGTCTCCCCTGCCGATCCCATCCCAATCGGTGCGATGACCGGAATAAAGCCTGCGCCCGTGAGCGTCTGGACGAGTAAGGGATCAATCGACTCGATTTCGCCAACCTGCCCGATATCAATTTCTTCGCCGGGGTGGTCGCGCGAAGCCAGCGTCAGTTTGCGGGCGCGGATCAGGCCGCCATCCTGGCCAGTCAGTCCGACGGCTTTGCCGCCCGCGGCATTGATGAGTTCGACGATCTGCTTGTTGACCTGGCCCGCCAGAACCATCTCGACGATGTCCATCGTCTCGGCGTCGGTGACC
>RFVZ01000230.1 GCA_009922405.1 Betaproteobacteria bacterium | reverse complement strand
AAATTTTTATTGAATGAAACATCACCTAGTACAGCTAACCGTGAATTCATGGATACATCACCAAGTACTGATAATCTGGAATTCAAAGAAACATCACCACCAACATACAAACGTTGATTCATAGATACATCATTCAATACTGATAGACGTGAATTCATAGATACATCTCCTTGTACAAAGAGTCGTTGACTCATAGATACATCACTTAATACAGAAAGACGTGAATTCATGGATACATCACCCATAACAAATACACGTTGATTGATCATTGTATCATTTGAAACAAACAATCTGGAATTAAAGGATACATCTCCTTGTACAAAGAGTCGTTGACTCATGGACACATCGCTTAAGACTGACAGACGTGAATTCATGGATACATCTCCGCCAATATACACACGTTGACTCATAGATACATCACTCAAAACTGATAGCCGAGAATTAAAAGATACATCTCCAGCTACATAGAGTCGTTGACTCATTGACACATCACTTAGTACTGATAATCTTGAATTCATGGAAACATCTCCGCCAATGTAGACACGTTGACTCATAGATACATCACTTAACACGGATAGACGTGAATTCATGGATACGTCTCCAGCTACATAAAGTCGTTGACTCATAGAAACATCACTCAATACTGATAAACGTGAATTCATCGATACATCACCAATAACAAATGCGCGTTGATTGATCATTATGTCATTTCCTACATACAATCTGGAATTCATGGAAACATCTCCTCCAACATATAGTCTTTGTGTCATTGAGACATCACTCAATACTGATAGACGACTGTTTAAGGATACATCTCCTCCAACATATAGTCTTTGTGTCATTGAGACATCACTCAATACTGATAGACGACTGTTTAAAGATACATCTCCACCAACATATAGTCTTTGTGTCATTGAGACATCACTCAATACTGATAGACGTGAATTCATGGATACATCTCCTCCAATATATACACGTTGACTCATGGAAACATCACTCAATACTGATAAACGTGAATTCATGGATACATCTCCTTGTACAAAGAGTCGTTGACTTGTATTTACATCACTCAATACTGATAAACGTGAATTCATGGATACATCACCCATCATAAATGTTCTTTGATTGATCATTGTGTCATTTCCTACATATAATCTTGTATTCATGGATACATCTCCAGCAACATATAGTCTTTGTGTCATTGATACATCATTCAATACTGATAGACGTGAATTCATGGATACATCACCCATAATAAATGCACGTTGATTTATCATAATGTCATTTCCTACATATAATCTTGTATTCAATGATACATCTCCAGCAACATAAAGTTGTTGACTCATAGATACATCACTTAACACGGATAGACGTGAATTCATGGATACGTCTCCAGCTACATAAAGTCGTTGACTCATTGATACATCACTTAATACTGATAGTCTGGAATTCATGGATACATCTCCAGCAACATAAAGTCGTTGACTCATTGAAACATCACTTAATACTGATAGACGTGAATTCATGGATACATCTCCAGCAATATATACACGTTGACTCATAGATACATCATTTAATACTGATAGACGCGAATTCAAAGATACATCTCCGGCTACATAAAGTCGTTGACTCATAGATACATCACTTAATACTGATAGACGGGAATTCATTGATACATCACCCATCATAAATGTTCGTTGATTGATCATTATGTCATTTCCTACATATAATCGTGAGTTCATAGAAACATCTCCAGCAACATAAAGTTGTTGACTCAGTGATACATCACTCAATACTGATAGACGTGAATTCATGGAAACATCTCCAGCTACATAAAGTCTTTGACTCATTGAAACATCATTTAGTACCGATAAGCGGGAATTCATAGAAACATCTCCAGCAACATAAAGTCGCTGACTCATTGACACATCACTCAATACTGATAGACGGGAATTCAAAGATACATCTCCAGCTACATAAAGTCGTTGACTCATTGACACATCACTTAATACTGATAGACGGGAATTCATGGATACATCTCCTGCTACATAGAAACGTTGACTCATAGATACATCACTCAATACCGATAATCGTGAATTCATGGAAACATCTCCAGCTACATAAAGTCGTTGACTCATTGACACATCACTTAATACTGATAGACGGGAATTCAAAGATACATCTCCGGCTACATAAAGTCGTTGACTCATTGAGACATCACTTAGTACCGATAAGCGTGAATTCATTGATACATCTCCGGCTACATAAAGTCGTTGACTCATGGATACATCACTTAGTACTGACAAGCGTGAATTCAAAGATACATCTCCAGCTACATAAAGTCGTTGACTCATGGATACATCACTTAGTACTGACAAGCGTGAATTCAAAGATACATCTCCTGCTACATAAAGTCGTTGACTCATTGACACATCACTTAATACTGATAGACGGGAATTCAAAGATACATCTCCAGCTACATAAAGTCGTTGACTCATGGAAACATCACTTAGTACAGACAAGCGTGAATTCATGGAGACATCTCCGGCTACATAAAGTCTTTGACTCATGGAAACATCACTCAATACTGATAGACGGGAATTCATGGACACATCTCCAGCTACATAAAGTCGTTGACTCATTGATACATCACTTAATACCGATAAGCGGGAATTCAACGATACATCTCCGGCTACATAAAGTCTTTGACTCATTGAAACATCATTTAGTACCGATAAGCGGGAATTCAATGATACATCTCCGGCTACATAGAGACGTTGACTCATTGATACATCACTTAATACCGATAAGCGGGAATTCAATGATACATCTCCGGCTACATAGAGACGTTGACTCATTGATACATCACTTAATACCGATAAGCGTGAATTCAAAGAAACATCTCCAGCTACATAAAGTCGTTGACTCATAGACACATCACTCAATACAGATAGACGTGAATTCAAAGATACATCTCCGGCTACATAGAGTCGTTGACTCATAGACACATCACTTAATACTGATAGACGAGAATTCATGGAGACATCTCCAGCTACATAAAGTCGTTGACTCATAGACACATCACTCAATACAGATAGACGTGAATTCAAAGATACATCTCCGGCTACATAAAGTCGTTGACTCATAGACACATCACTCAATACCGATAAGCGTGAATTCATTGACACATCACTCGTCATTCGTGTAAAAACATTGACATCAAATGGATATACTGGATCTATACCTATACCTACTTTTGCAGAAAAATAATTTTGTTGATAATAAATTCCGGAATTTGTTGTAATAATAGCATATTGACCAGTGTCAGATAAAGCAATTTTATTAACATTGAGATTGAGACTGTCAATATTAGTATTTATCAAATTCCAAGTTGTGCCATATGTTGATGATACATAAAAATAATATTTTGAACTATTATCAACTTTAGTGGCAATGGCGTATTGTGAACTAGTTGTCATAGCTATATTATTGAATGTTCCAGTTGTAATATTGGATTGGTTCCATGATAATCCATAATCTGATGAATAAAATATACCATTGTCAATTGTACAACCCAAGACATATGAACTGTTTTCGATATTTGAAAATATAACATTTTTCCAATAATTGTTACTAACAATACTATTAGTTGAATTAATCCAATTGACACCATAATTTGTAGAATAATACAAACCTCTCAAACTTGATGAAATAGAAATAGCATATTGTCCGTTATAAGACATAGCACAATAAGATACAGTATCATTTATATTACT
>RFVZ01000229.1 GCA_009922405.1 Betaproteobacteria bacterium | reverse complement strand
GACTTTCAGGCCATTGATGAACATCGACAGGTCAGACATGGCGGAACCTCTTGGGATCGTGGGCATTGGAATTCGGGGCGCTATCGACACCCAGGTAGGCTTCAACGACCACAGACGAGCGCGCCAGTAAGCGGGCGTCTCCGCTGGCCACAATTTGACCGCGCTCGAGCACATAGCCGCGGTCTGCGACGGCGAGCGCTTTCTTCACGTTTTGTTCGACCATCAGCACCGTGGTGCCCGAGTCGGCGATGCGCCTGGCGATGGCCAACAACTCATCGACCATTTTCGGGGCCAGACCCAGCGAAGGTTCGTCGAGCATCAGCAAGCGGGGTGCGCTCATCATCGCGCGCGCGACGGCCACCATCTGCTGCTCGCCCCCACTCATGGTGCCAGCCAATTGTGTGGCTCGCTCCCTGAGCTTTGGAAAGTCAATGAACGCCAGCTCGATGCGCCGCTGGCGCTCGGCCTTGGCCAGCAGCCAACCGCCGAGTTCAAGGTTTTCAAGCACGCTCATCTGGCCAAACAACTGCCGGCCCTCGGCCACCAGGGCCATGCCGCCGCGAACGATCTCGTGGGTCTTTTCCGGCAGCTCCTCGCGGTTGAGCAGCACTTCGCCTGCGCGGGGGATTAAACCATTGAGCGCCCTGAGCAGCGTGGTCTTGCCGGCACCGTTGGGGCCGAGGATCACCGTCAAGCCCGGTCGGGCTTCGAGCGTGACGTCGCGCAGCACGCGCACCGAGCCATAGCCTGCCGAGAGCCCATGCACCTGCAAGTGTGCCCCGGTGGCGGCACCCCATTTCTGCTCGGGCCGGTACCACATCATGGGAGTTCCTGCGGGGCAGAGGCCATTTCGTCGCCCAGATAAGCCTCAATGACCTCGGGGTTACGAACCACTTCGCGCGGCGCTGCATCGGCGATCTTGCGGCCCTGGTGCAACACGATGACGCGCTCGACATGGCGCAGCAATACCGTCACGGCGTGTTCGATCCAGACGACGGTCAAGTCCAGCTCGTCGCGCAGGCGCTGAATGAGGCGGGCCATTGGGGCGGGTCGCCAGGGCCATGCCGATCTCGAGGAGGCGTTGCTGGGCGGGGGTCAGGTCGGCCGCACAGGTGTTCGTTTGCGCCTCCAGGCCAATCAGCCGCAAGATCCCGGCGACGTCGCGCAAGGCCCAAGGCACGCCTTGCTCCTCCCCCCACCACAGGTAGCGCCGCGGGCGTCGGCCGGCGAACTTGAGGCCAAAATCGACATTACCCGCCACGCTCATGTCGCCAAAGGTGCGCGGGGTCTGGAAAGTTCGCGCCAGGCCCAGTGCGGCGAAGCGGTGCGGGCGCTTGCCAGTCAGGTCCCGCCCCAGTGCCAGCAAGCGGCCCGAAGTGGGCTCGATGATGCCGCTGAGGGCGTTGAAGAAAGTGGTTTTGCCCGCGCCGTTGGGGCCGATGATGCCCACCAACTCGCCGGCATTGAAACGGGCGCTCACTGCATCTACGGCGATCAAGCCACCAAAGCGCACCGTGATTTCGCGTGCTTCGAGCAAACAGTCGGGCTCGCGGTTCGTCACAGGATTATCTCGCGCGCGCGCCGTGCCCGCGCCCGATCTCGGTCTTTGTCGCCGCTCCACTCGTAGCGCCGCAGGTGCCACCAGGCGCGGATGTCATCGCGCCAGATTTTCCATGTGTCCAGTCGCAGGGAAGACAGACCTCCCGGCAGGTAGAGCACGGACAGGATGAGCAAGATCCCCAACGACATCATGTAGATCTGGGGTGCCTGCAGGCGCAAGGTTTCGGCCAGGACGCTAAAGACGATGGCCGCGATGAGGGGTCCCCACAGGGTGGTGGCGCCGCCGATCAGCGCGATCAACACGGTTTGGAATCCGATGAAGGGGTTGAACACGGTGTGCGGATCGATGTAGGTCCAGCGCACGCTCATCGTCGCGCCAACCGTGCCGGCCACGAAGGCGGTGAAGGCAAAACCGACGATCTTCACCCAACGCGTGTTCACTCCCAAGGTCTGGGCGCGCTGCTCGTCGGCACCGATGCCAGCCAGCGCGAGCCCGAAGCGCGTGCGCCGCAAGCCGATCGACAGGGCCACCGTGGCCATGGCCAGCACCAGCACCGTGAGGTAAATGGTGTCGCGCTCGGGCACCGTGGCCAGTACGCGCCCCACGGTGCCCGTGACTGACTTTTCGAAGTAGGTGATTGCGTGGCGGATCAACTCGGTCATACCAAAGGTGAGCACAGCAAAATACGTCCCGCGCAAGTGCAACACGGCCGAGCCCATCAAGACCGCGACGCCGGTGGCGATCAGTCCCCCCAAGGCGATCGACTGGACCCAGCCGATGTGCTCGAGCATCAATGCGCTGGTATAGGCGCCCAGGCCAAAGAAGGCCGATGTGGCCAGCGAGAGGTATCGCGTGCTGCCGCAAAACAGACCCCAGCTCGAGGAGAGGGCCACGTACATCAGGCAAGTCAGGGCCATCGAGACCACAAAAGCGCTGCCGTAGTAGGGGACCGCCAAGGCCCAGCCGGTGAGGCCAAACCACACCAACAGGTCGCGGGTGAGTATTTGCCGGTCGTTCATGCTTTGCGGCTCTTTCGGGTGAACAGGCCCTCTGGTCGCAGCAGCAAAACGCCGATAAACACGGCGTAGGACAGTAATGCCTTGAGCGAGGGGCTGGTGTAGTGCATCCCCACGGCCTCGACCAGCCCCAGGAGCAAGCCCCCGGCCAGCGCGCCGGCCATGCTGCCAAAGCCGCCCAGGGTGATCACGATCAGCGCCGTCACGGTGTACGGTTCGCCCATGGACGGGGAGATGGTGTAGGCCATCGACAAGAGGCAACCCGCCACGCCCGACAAACCGAGGCCGATGCCAAACATCATCGGGTGTAACTTCTGGGTGTCGATGCCCACCAGCTGTGCGCCAATGGGCGACTGCATCAAGGCGCGCACGCCCTTGCCCAGCAAGGTCATGCGCAGCAGGGCGATCAGGGCCAGACAAAAACTCAGCGCCAATGCGAACACCAGCAATTTGTTGGCGGCGAACTGGCTGGGGCCGATCTTGACCGGTTCGGTCATGAAGTCGTAACCGCGCAATTCACCACCCCATATAAGGCTGACCAGGTTTTGCAGCAGGAACATCAGACCAAAGGCCAGCATCAGGCCCCGAGCTTCGAAGATGTCGATGTTGGGCGAAGTCTGCGAGAGACGGCGAAAACACGTCCAATGGATCAGCACACCCAGCAGCATGAGCACGGCGAATGACACCGGCACCATGAGCAATGGAGTCCATCCGAAGCTGGACTGCATCATCCAGGTCAGGTAGGCCCCCAGCATTAGAAACTCGCCGTGGGCGATATTCAGGATGCGCATCAGACCGTATTGCAGATTCAGGCCCAGGGCGACCAAGGCATAAATGCCACCGGTGATCAAACCGGTGGCCAACAATTCCAGCCAGGCAGAAATTGACATGCGCGAAAGAGGAGGTGGGCGAGGGCCCGGGCACTGCAGCCGGCGTGTGCCGGCTCAGGGTGAGGGAAAGGGACTCAACTCCAGGCGGGCTTTTGCGTGTTGAGTTTGGCGGTGGCGCGCGCCTGAGGCCAGACAACCTCGAACTCCCCATTTTGCCATTGGCCGATCGTGCCTGGGGTGCCGACGTTTTCGCTGCCGGCAAAACGGATGTCGCCCAGGATGGTCTTGTGCGTGGTATTCGCCAAGTAGTTTCGGATGGCCTTGCGGTCAAGGCCATGCAGCTTGACTGCCTGGGTCAGAATCTCGAGCCCGGC
>RFVZ01000228.1 GCA_009922405.1 Betaproteobacteria bacterium | reverse complement strand
TAGGGCACGACACAAAAACTGCAGTACTTGCTGCAGCCTTCCATAATCGAAACAAAGGCCGTCGGCCCGTCCACCCGCGGTGGCGGTAAATGATCGAATTTTTCTATTTCTGGGAACGAAATGTCAATCTGTGGCCGCCCGCTCGACTTGCGCTTTGCGATCAACTCGGGCAATCGATGCAGCGTCTGCGGGCCAAACACCAGGTCAACATAAGGCGCTCTCGAAACAATCGAGCCCCCCTCCTGGCTGGCGACACAGCCGCCCACCCCAATGATCAGGTCTGGACGCGCAACTTTCAGTGCCCGGACCCGTCCAAGATCTGAAAACACCTTTTCCTGCGCTTTTTCGCGGACCGAACAGGTATTAAAAAGAATGATGTCCGCCTCCTCGGGGGTGGCCACCGACTCAACGCCCTGCGACGCGTTCAGAACGTCGACCATCTTGTCGGAGTCGTACTCGTTCATCTGACAACCGAACGTACGGATATAAAGCTTCGCGGTCATGATCTCGTCGCAAATGTGGGGGAGGGGGCCCGCGTTGGCCGATGCCCGACTGGCAACTCCTCCATTCTAGTCGCGACCGGCTCGCTCGGCTTGGTTCGGCGGCGCGTTAGCTCAGTTGGTTAGAGCGACGGAATCATAATCCGCAGGTCCGGGGTTCGAGTCCCTGACGCGCCACCACTGCCGATCCATCCCCCTTCCATATTGCGCTGAATGGGCCACATTGGGCCGTCGTCAGCACAGTTGTGCGTACCGGGTTTGTGGGGAGTGCGGTGGGCGCGATGGCCTCCACCCACGCGAATCACGTACTTACCGCCCCGCCTACGCTAGCGTTGGAGTCGAGCGTGAGCAATCCAGACCGAACCCTATCCGCCATGAACAAATTGTTTTTCATACGAACCGAGTGGGACGAGGAAGCCGCAGTATGGGTGGCCACCTCCGATGACGTCCCGGGATTGGTAACCGAAGCGGCGACCATGGAAGCGCTCTCTGACAAACTCGGCGACTTGGTTCCCGAGTTGTTGGCGCTCAATGGATACGCGGTCGCAGGCGAAATTGCCTACGAAGTTCTGGCGCGCAAACTATTCATTACAAGGGCAGTCGCAATCGCCTGATGGTCAGCAGTTTTACGCCGGAACTCTTGCGCTTGCTCGGGCAGGCTGGCTGATATCGGGCACGTCCTGGTGAGGGCGATCATTCCATCTGGTATTCGCCAATCACCAAGCTGCACTTCAGGGTCGACAGCAAAATCAAGTCGCGACACACTGCCAATGCGGTGTTGAAACAGGCGGGTTTGCCAAAGCAATCTTGAACTTGCCTAACCATTGCGTCGGTGCCTGATGAGGAAAGAATACGATTTCACCCAGTCACAGAAGAATCCCTACGCTTCGCGGTTGAAGCGCCAGATCACTATTCGGCTGGACGAAGATTCAATTACCTACTTCAAGGGAATCTCCGAAGAGATCGGCATCCCCTACCAGAGCCTGATTAACCTTTACCTGCGCGACTGCGCGGCGCAGCATCGAAAGCTCGACTTGAAGTGGGAGTGAATGTTTGATCCGCAGGTCCGGGGCTCGAGTCCCTATCGCGCCACCACTGCCGAACCAAACCCCTCATTAACCTTTGGGTTGCCCACATCAACTCCTCAGCCGCACAGTCGTGCGCAACGGGTTGGTGGGGAGCGTGGGAGTGTGGGCTACCGCAATGGCGTCCGCCCACGCGAATCACGTTCTTACAGCCCCGCCTATGCTAGTGTCAGGTCCCAAGGATGAAGTGACCGGCAAATGGGAGTCCTCTTCCGGGGCAAATGATTCGGACTCTGTGATTTGCCGAATCGTTCGACGGAGGCAACACGAATGTCGCCTCTGACAAGTTTGTCCAGTTAGTGAACTGTTGCATTTCGGCGTCCTACAGGCCACAGCCGTCCAATACGACGGCGAGCGGGTTCCCCCAGTAGGGCTCAGCCGTGAAGACGTCGACCAGTTTTAAGGCGCGAACGTTTCGCGTCCTTTGGCTGTCGTCTAACGCAGGTGGTGCACGATCCGTGCATGCTTGGATTTCAGCTCGCCGCTTCCACCAGCATGCCGCTTGCGACACGAAGCCTTCGGCTGACCAGCTTTGCGATGTTGCGGAGGACTTTTAACGCTAGGCCGGGCAGGGTATTGGACATACGGTCGAACTCGGCAGACGACATGACGATCAATTTTGCGACCGTGGCGGTCGTGCAAGTCGCCGAGCGGTTTTCGCCGTCGAGCAAGGCCATCTCGCCCAGAATGCGGCTCTTGAACTCCCGTGTCACCGAGATCGGTTGCTGGCTCGTGCCTTGTTTGGTGATTGAGAATTTGCCTTCCACCACAAAAGCCATCCAGGTAGCGGAATCGCCCTCAACGAACACCCGTTCACCTGCCCGAAATGCTCGAAGCTCGACAAAACTGGCCAGGGTGTTGAGTTCGGCTGAGGCGAGATCGTCGAAAAACTCGCACCCCCGAAGGACAGAAACCCTGGACTCATGTTCGATTAGGGCTGGTCCGGTCAAAACTTTGTCGTAGAGCGTTTGGGCGGTTGCCATGGTGGCCTTGTAATCAAACCGAGTTTTGGAGGAGCGTTTTTCCTCAACGGCTGACATTGGAGGGTGCTGCTTGCGACCGTCAGGCTAAAGACATTGGATTCATGGGAGCTGGGGCTTCGTCGTCATCAGGTGGCATCGCCAGTCCTCCATCAGGATTGATTTCCAGAGTGGGGGACTAAAGCGCTGCACAAAGCAGCCGCTGCTCGAGGCTAATCCAAACGGTGAACCCAGTATGGAGCCTGAGCTTGCTTTCAGGGGAAGTTCCGAAAAATAATATTCTGGATTGACTCAGCGATTGAAGAAGAGAATAAAGCGGTCGACCAACCCAGCTGGCCGAAAGTAAAGTTGCTGAGTTAAATCCCAGAACCACTACCCAATGTGGCACCCCTAAAACGACACTTACCTGCCGACCAGCATGGCCACCAGGCTGCGGGTTAAACGCCGACTTGGCAGCCACAGCGGCACCTCACCTCCACGACCTCCATCCGCCCCGCCATCACCTTATCCGGCAGCATTTCCGCCAGACATTGATCCACCCGTACCTGAACGCCCACTACTCAAGCCTGGTCGTAAAACACTGGCCGAACGACTGGTGCTGGCCGACGAAGGCACCTACTACCTCCGAGATGGGGATGTGGTCTTGTTTCGGATTCGGAACAATCGAGTATGGCAGTGCCGCTATCGATTACTGGCCGGAGGTTGGCGACGTAAAACCACCGGTCAACGCAATCGGATCGATGCCGCCCGTGCCGCGTGTCAGTGGTTTGACGAAGCCCGTTATCGCGAACGGCTAGGACTAACGGCCGAGCGACACCTCTTCAAAACAGCCGCAGTGGAAACAATTACGGAGCTGCGAACCGAACTGGCCGCTGGTCGAGGTCGCCGGATTTATCGAGACTACGCTACCGCCATTGAACGGTATCTCTTGCCCTTCTTTGGTGAACGTAGTTTGGACGCAATACGCCAGCAACATGTGGTCGAGTTCGAGCGTTGGCGTGATCAACAGTTGGGTCGAACACCGGCAGCCAGCACACTGCTGACCTACGCAGCCGCCTGGGGCAGGGTGCTGGATACGGCCAGAGCACGAGGGTGGTTAACCGAACGAGATCAGATTCCCAAATTGGGGGTTCGTGGCCGGCGAACACAGACGCGACCTGGTTTCACGCCAGAGGAAATCACCGCACTGAGGTCATATCTGGCCACTTGGGCAGTGGAGCCC
>RFVZ01000227.1 GCA_009922405.1 Betaproteobacteria bacterium | reverse complement strand
GGTAAGAGGAGGGCGGAGTTGACGCTGTCTGCTTCAATGTTCACGCGGACAGATATTTTCGTCACCGCGGGGTGGGAACGAATGATGGCTGCGGTGTCAGCAGAGCCAGTGAATGAGACCACATCAAAGGGTTCGAGTTGGTCCATCAGTCCCGCCGAGCTGCCACAGATCACAGAGATGGCGCCCGCCGGGAAGATGCCTGCATCGACGACGTCTTTGACCATGCGTTGTGTCAGCCACGCGGTGGTGGTCGCGGGCTTGACGATGACGGGTACGCCGGACAACAGTGCAGGGGCCGCTTTTTCCCACATGCCCCAAGATGGGAAATTAAATGCGTTGATTAAAAGTGCCACGCCGCGTGTGGGTGTGAGCACGTGTTGTGATTGAAAAAGCGGATCTTTGCCTAAGCGAGTGGGTTCTCCATCGTGCAGGTAGTGGCTGTTACCCAAGCTCTCGCCTATCTTGGCGTAGGTGCTGAGGGTGTAAATGCCACCATCGACGTCCACCGCCGTGTCGTTTTTTACGGTTCCGCTATTCGCGGTGGAGATCTCGTAATACGCATCGCGGTTGGCTTGTAACACCTTCGAAGCCGCGCCAAGCAGGGCAGCACGTTGTGCGTAGGTGAGGGCGCGCAGCGCGGCACCTCCGCTGTGACGTGCAAATGCGAAGGCTGCTGCAAGGTCAAGGCCTGCTGCGTCAACCCGAACCAGTTCGGTACCCCTCACGGGGTCGTACAGACTGGTGCCCGAGCCGTTGCCGCTTTGCCACTGGCCACTGGCGTAACTAGATAGAAGTTCGGTCATGGGTGCTCTCGTTACTTCGTGAATTCAATTTCGCCATTGGGCAACAAATACAAAACCAGGGCGCGGCCTCGAGTCACCGTGGGTCGGTGGGCGCTGCCTGGTGGGCAGACCAGCCAGCCTGCCGGGCGGCCATCAAATAGGGCATCACCGTCGACGGGCATGATCAGGTCAATCTCGCCCTGTGGGTGCACATGGTGCGGACCAGCGATGTTTTCCATATCCACTACATCGATTGAAAAACCATGTAGCTCTTCCGAAGGTTTAAAGATGCGGCCGTAGCGCAGACCACCGCCTTCGTATTTACACAGCCAACCCTGAGCGACGCCCTCAGCGCAACACTCCTTGAGTTCGCGGTAGGTCGTGCTGTCTGCGCCTAAGTTTGTGTTGAGCCATTCGTCCAGGGCGCCATCAAGTGGGCGGCTATGAATCTGGGCAGTGACGGCTGCTAGGCGTTCTTTGAGCCGGGATCGCGCTTGTTCCATGGCGTCGGCTGAGAACTGGGGGTCTCTCATGGGATGAAACCTGAATTATTGTGCTGGTACAAAAGACAACATGCAATATATCGCATATTGTGCGCTTTGTTTCATACCTCAGTGTTGGCCTCGGTAGTGATCAACGAGAAGTGGTCCGCGGCAAGGGGTTGCTCGTCAGTGCCCGAGTATCAATAGCTGTCTGTGAAACGGAGTGGCCACTACGCTTTCGTGCTGTAATCGTTTCCACGTTTTGACTCGGGCAATTTTGGTGCTGCACAGACTGAATCATAGATACCTTAAGTGCATGATCTAAAAGAAAAAGAAATAAAAATCAACGACCACGCATTCTGCGTCGCGCCGATGATGGACTGGACGGACAGGCATTGCCGGGCCTTCCATCGCGAGATTAGCTCGGAAGCTTTTCTCTATACCGAAATGGTCACGACTGGGGCGCTCATCCATGGGGATGTGGAGCGCCATCTTGGATTCGATTCGATCGAGCATCCCGTCGCCCTGCAACTCGGTGGGAGCGAACCTGCCGATCTGGCCGCCTCCGCACGGTTGGGGCAACGCTATGGGTACTCCGAGGTCAACCTGAATTGCGGTTGCCCGAGCGAACGAGTGCAGCGTGGTGCGTTTGGTGCCTGTCTGATGGAAACGCCTGAGCAGGTAGCGGATTGCGTCAGGGCGATGCGCGATGCGGTATCAATACCGGTGACGGTCAAGCATCGAATCGGGCTTGGACGTCATGAGGGGTATGACTTCGTGCGCGACTTCGTTGGCACGGTTGCATCGGCGGGTTGTGGACTCTTTATTGTGCACGCCCGAAATGCTTGGCTCGATGGTTTGAGTCCAAAAGAAAATCGAGAAGTACCGCCGCTGCGCTATGAAATCGTCCACCGGCTTAAGGCCGATTTTCCCGATCTCACGATCATTCTGAATGGTGGATTGACCACCCATGAGGGCGCCAGTGCCGCAGCGCAGGGTCTTGATGGCGTGATGCTCGGGCGCGAGGCTTATCACAACCCCTGGGTGCTTGCCGAGGTCGATTCGCGGTGGTTTGGGTTGGCCGAACTTCCTGATCTCCCCCGCAGTCGCCGAGCCGTGGCCGAAGCGATGGCGGTTTATGCCGAGGGTTTTCCGGAACTGCCCGCTCGGGTGATTCTTCGCCACCTGTTAGGTCTCTATCACGGACAGCCGCGAGCGCGGTTATGGCGTCAGCGTTTGAGTGGCGCCGCCGCTGCGGCAGTGGGGGCGGCGCCAACCTTATTGCGCAGTACCCTCGATCTGGTCGATCCGGTCTGAAGATTGTGGTCTGACGGCTGTGCTCTGGGGACCTACGTTATAGAACCTTGCCAGGATTCATCAAGTTCTGAGGGTCGAGTGCTTGTTTGATGGCCCGCATCATCGCGAGCTCGACGGGCGATTTGCGCAGCGGTAGTTCGGCGCGTTTGAGCTGGCCGATCCCGTGCTCCGCGGAGATCGAACCGGCGCGAGACTGCACCCGGTCATAGACGATCGTCGCAATTTCATCTTGATAGGTCAGCACTTCGCTCGAGGACACGCCGGCGGGCGCCGCGACGTTGTAGTGCAGGTTGCCGTCGCCCAGGTGCCCGAAGACTACGATGCGTGCGCCTGGAAGAACCTCTTCAATTGCACGTCCAGCGTTGCGAGCAAAGTCAGGAATCAGCGCCAGTGGAAGCGCGATATCGTGCTTCAGATTAGCGCCTTCACGGGCCTGGCCTTCTGGGATTCGTTCGCGGATGCGCCAGAATGCCTGACTGTGGGCTAGCGATTGCGCGACGACGGCATCTTCAACATGGCCGCCTTCGACAGCCAGCAGAAGGAGTGATTCGAAGCGTTTGCGCGCGTGCTCTTCGCTCTCGGTGTCGGAAGACTCGAGCAAGACGGTCCACTCAGGCAGTGGTTCGAAGGGCAGGCGCTCATCGCTGAATTGCGTACGCACCACGTTCATACTGACTTTTGACATGACCTCAAAAGCGGTCAGGGCTGGGCCGAGGTGAGTGCGTGCAAGCTCGAGTAACTCAAGCGCTGATTCGAGGGTTTGGACCGCAGCGAGCGCGGTGACTTGTGCAGCGGGGCGAGGCTGGAGGGTTAAGGTCGCTGCCGTGATGATCCCAAGAGTGCCCTCCGCGCCAATGAACAAATCCCGCAGGTCGTATCCCGTATTGTCTTTTCGAAGCGCGCGCAATCCGTCCCAAATTTCGCCGTGAGCGGTCACGACCTCAAGTCCCAGACATTGGGCGCGGGCGTTGCCATATCGCAGGACCTGGGTGCCGCCTGCATTGGTCGAGAGATTGCCGCCGATGGTACAACTACCTTCGGCCGCCAGCGACAATGGGAATAACCGATCTGCGCGGGCGGCGGCTTGTTGAATGTCCGCCAGGATACATCCAGCTTCGACGGTGATCGTGTCCGCTTTGGGGTCGATCGAGCGGATGCGGTTCATTCTCCGCAGGGACAACACAACGGACTGACCGGAAGTGTCTGGCGTTGACCCGCCGACTAGCCCGGTGTTTCCGCCTTGCGGGACGATCGAGATACGGTGGGCGACGCAAAGTCGAACCAGCGC
>RFVZ01000226.1 GCA_009922405.1 Betaproteobacteria bacterium | reverse complement strand
TCATACTGTAAAGCCGCTTGGAAGCCCGCCGCCGACGCTAAAGAGTGGCCGCGCGCTAGATTATGGAAGGGCTTGGCTTGCGAGAACATCACGCAAGCAGTCGCTAATGATGTGCTGCGCTATGCGCTACGTCAGCTAGATAACGTAGTGCTCCACGTTCACGATGAGATCGTCCTAGAGGACGGTGACGCTGACGTACTTAAAAACGTCATGTGCACGTCGCCGCCGTGGGCGCCGGGTCTGCCCCTGAAGGCAGAAGTTAAACAAATGACAAGGTACGGTAAATGATAATTGTTCCAGTAAGCGGCGGGAAAGATAGCCAAGTTGTGCTATCGCTGGCGTTAAAAACCGGCAAGCCATTGGTGTGCGTTCATCAAAACACCGGATTTGACCATCCCGACACATACGCCCAACTGAAAGCGATGGAATCGTTTTACGGAATAACGATTGAGCATACGGTCAGCAAATACGACGGGATGCTTGGCTATCTCAAGCACGCTAAGTATTTCCCAAACTCTTCTGCAAGAGGATGTACGGAAAAGTTGAAGCAACGTCCATTTGCTAAGTGGTTGATAGATAAGGGGCTTAATAAAGACAACTGCGAAATTTGGTTTGGTATGCGGTCTGATGAATCAAAAGTTAGGGCCGATAAATACGGCGCTATTGCAGACGATGATTTGTTTACTCTTGGTGACGTTGCAGCGTTTTACAACGGTGGGAAAATGAAGGAAATTGGGGCAATTCCCTGTCGTTTGCCGATAGTCTCTTGGAATACTGAACAGATTTTTGACTATATTGAACAAGAAGGCGCGCCATTAAATCCGTTATATGGTCGTGGTCATCACCGCGTTGGTTGCTACCCATGTCTTCTGTCTAGAAAAGCGGAATGGAAAGCTGCGGGTCAAGATCCAACAGGGCAGCGCCACCTTGAAGCCATGATCGCGTTGGAAGACCAATGGAAAGCGGAAAACAATCCGCGTAAGTTTATTAAGGTTCACCGCGTCTGGGACGTGCGGGATTTTCTTGCCGGTAAGGACGTTCGTGAACTAGCGAACGAAGAATGCGGCTATTGCAGTATTTGAAAAAAAAGCCCGCCGGCTAGGGCGGGATCAACTAGGAGAGCACATGGAACTCGTGGATCATATCATAGCCCTCGCGCCAGAGGGTGAAGTAGTGTTATTCACTAAACAAGTCGAGCGCGATGGCGGCTACGCCTATCCTGCGTTTCGCAAGCCGCGCGGTGAAGGCGCGTGGTACGTCAATATCGGCTCGTTTATTGAGTCGCGTTTCGACGGTCAGCGGGTCAGCGCGGGCGCTGCGTTTTGTGAGAACGTATGGTGCTTGGTGTTAGATGACGTCGGTACGAAGTCTAAGACGCCAACGATCAGACCTACGTGGATCATTGAAACGTCAAAAGACAATTTTCAATGGTGCTACGTATTCCGATTAGACGATCAGCCGCATAAGTCCGTCTACAGCGCGGCGATCAAGGCTATAGCCGCTGCGGGCTATACAGACCCCGGCGCTATCAACCCGGTCCGCAATATACGCATTCCCGGCTCGATCAATCTAAAGCCCGGGCGCGGGCGCTTCGCCGCGCGCTTAGTTGAGTTCAATCCGTCGCGCGAGTTCAGCCTTGAAGAGATTTGCGGCGCTCTATCGGTCGTCCCCGGCGCGGTCGAGACGACGACATTCCGTCCGGGCGTTTTAAAAGATGACGGGTCGGATGATGTGCTGGCGTGGCTTGTCGAGCGTAAAGAGGTCACCCAAGCCGGCAACTCTGCGGGCTGGTGGGGCGTGATATGCCCTAACCATGCGGAACACTCCGACGGTAACCTAGAGGGTCGCTATATGCCCGCTTCGCGGGCGTACTGTTGCCTGCATTCGCATTGCACCGAGTGGGACTCTACGCGGTTCTTAGCGTGGGTGGAGCAAGAGGGCGGACCCAAGCGGACCTATGGCCTACGTGATGAGTTGCTCGCGTCGGTCATGGGCGGCGCGTTGTCTAAGCTGACGCCTACTGCTATGTTCACCGATGACGCCAAGGCCGTGATCGCCCAGGTTGAAGCGCGCGAACGGGCGCGGGTAGAGCGGGCCGACTGGTTTAAGCGTTTCGCTTATGTGCAGTCGGATGACGCCTATTTCGACCTAGTGGACCGTGTGCTTATATCGCGGCGGGCGTTTGACGCGACCTATCGCGGGATCATGTGCCATTCGCTGCACAATAACGGCGGCAAAGCGCGCATTATCAACCCGTCCCTATGGTTTGACGAAAACCGAACGGCCGCTGGCGGGCATATCCTGGCGGGCTTGACCTATGCCGCTGGCGAGTCGGTCCTGGCCGTGCGGGATAACCTACCCTATGCGAATCGTTGGGTTGACGCGCGGCCGACGCCTATGGCGGGGCCGATACAGGCGTGGATCGATCATTGCCGCAAACTAGTCCCGGTACAGTCGGAACTCGACCATATATGGGACGTTATGGCTTATAAAGTGCAGAACCCGCGCGTGAAGATCAACCACGCTATTCTGCACGCCAGCGATGAAGGGTCGGGCAAGGACACCATGTACGACCCGTTTATATGGGCCGTGTGCGGGGACAATAAGCATAATTTAGGATTAGTCGACAATGAGTCGCTCACCTCGCAGTGGGGCTATCAACTAGAGTCTGAGATTCTAGTTATTAACGAGCTAAAAGAGGCCCTTGCGGCCGATAGGCGCGTCCTAGCCAATAAATTGAAGCCTATTATCGCGGCGCCCCCTGAAGTGCTGGCCGTGAATCGGAAGGGACTTCACCCCTATATGATGGCCAATCGGGGCTTCGTGTTGGCGTTCTCGAATGATCTGTTGCCTATATCGATCAGCGCCCAGGATCGCCGTTGGTTCTGCATATGGTCGCACGTGGGCCGCATGAGCGATTCGGACGGGGCCGCGATATGGCAGTGGCTTAGGACGGGCGGCCGCGCGGCCGTGGCCGCTTGGTTGCACGCGCGCGACGTGTCCCGGTTTAATCCTGGCGCAGCGCCGCCTATGACGGAATTTAAGCAAACCATGACGGAGAACAGCCTATCGGGCGCTGAATCGTACATTCTTGAATTGATGCGCGCCCGTAAGGGTGTCTTCACGCGTGGCGTCATCGCGGCCCCATTGCAAGCTGTACTTGACGATTTGGCGCGATCCGCTCCGGCCGGATTAAAGCTCTACCAACAAGCGCTCTTACAAGCGATTAAAGAAGCGGGTTGGATCGATTGCGGCCGCGTTGCGGCCCGTGGGCTTGAATCGAAGCGTCACGTTTATTGCGCGCCCGACCTAGCGGCCGTGGGCGCGTCCACGCTGCGTCGAATGGTAGAGCCGGATTATCAACCCACGTAAAAAACCCGCCTTTCGGCGGGTTATAGATCTAAGATAATCACTAGGATTGCGGCCAATATGGCCGCGATCACTAACGACACAGCGCCGCGATGATCGCGTCGGATAGGATGACGCTGCAGACAATGACCCATCCGATTAGCGCGCCGGTTGCGATAGTTTCGAGTTTCATTGTTCGGCCCCATTAGTAATGATTGTAGCGACGGGCGAACCCGTATACTTCAATTGGATTGTGTAGCGTCCGAACCCGACGCGTTTAACAAGGTAGTTAAATTTATTTCCGTTCGCGCGATTGCGTAACGCGCGAAAATAATTCGCCGCCCATGCGCGCGATTCAATCGAACGAAATTGCGGCGAATCTATAAAATAAAATAGTGCTTTGGTTTTCATACCTCGACCTCCTCCTGATAATGGGCGGCAATTTCGTGCCAGTTGACGTCGGAGATAAACGCGAGTGCATAGTCGCGCGCCAAACCCTCGACGCTCGATCCTTCGATGTAC
>RFVZ01000225.1 GCA_009922405.1 Betaproteobacteria bacterium | reverse complement strand
GTTAATCGATTCAGAATCGTCGGGCACTTCATCCAACGAGAGCCAATCAGAGGCGATCTGAGGTGTGTCGACCGAATCAACTTGTGTCGGCGTCAGGCGCTTGGTCGTCGCGAGATCATTCTTGCTGAAAGATTGCAGAGGATGTTCGTGGGTGACGCGGCGACCCGCACCAGGCCAGATTCGTTCAACCTGATCCAGCAGGTCAGCAATCAGGACCGAGGGCGGAATCCGACTGTTATCCCGAATGTTGCGCCCGGTGTAACTAAGCACTAATCGCTCACGTGCTGAAATCAACAAGTCCAAGAACTGGTTGCGCTCATCGACGCGCCGCTGACGATCACCGCGCTGCGGCTTTGCTGCAATGAGATCAAACTCAAGCAGCCGCGATGCGCTTGGAAACACCCCGTCATTCATTCCAAAACAAAAAATGTTTCGATACGGGAGCGCACGTAGGCTGGAGATTGCGGCGAACGTGATTCGGCCAGAGGGAACCCCGCCTTGTGCATCTTGTTCAAGGTGCTCAGTTAGCGCCTCTCGGAATACTGTGAGGGGTAGCGGTTCGCAGAGGCCCCCCCGAATCATTTGGGAATGCAGGCGGTGGAGGGCCCGGCGAATTTCAATGAAATCCTCAATCCAGGCTGGATCCTCGGCGCCAAAACATGTCAGGGCATCGCTCATGGCCTCATGCCATTCATCTGGCGTTTTGCTCTCTTGCCACTCTCGTCGAATATGATCCAACGCTTGCACAAAGCGCCAGAGAGTCCCGAGAGCTGGGGCTTGCGAGCCAGCTGGATTGCCAGCGCCAATCAACGAACCCGCGGTTTCATCCTGATCTAAATTGATCTGCGCATCGAAATCGATCGCGGCGTCTTCGTCCCCCATGGCATAGGCGAGGTAGAGGCGCTCCAGACCCTCAGCGAACGTATGCCGGGCGTCCGAAGGGAGTCCATGGGTTTGGCGTTCATCTCCATCGAGTGCCCAGCGTATTCCGGACACCTTGATCCACTCGCGCAGTCGCTCTGCTTGATCGAGATCAAGGCCAAAGCGTCGCATCACGGCGGGTTGGATCAACAGATCGAAGACTTCTGAGGCCGGATGGCGCCCGAGCGCAAGGCTGAGTAATTGATCGAGGATACGGGCGATCGGATTCACCCGGCGTTGTGGAAGACCTGTGATGACGTAGGGCAACCGGCGCTCGTTTCGAACGGTTCCGAAAACAGCGTCGATCAAGGGGGCCGCGCTCTGCAGATCGGGGGTGACGACCAGAATGTCTTCAGGGGCCGGCGCATCGGGTTGGCCAAGCAGATCCTGTAGGCGCGCATGCAGCACCTCGAGTTCTCGCTGCAATGAGTGGCAGACGTCGATCTGAAGGCTTTGATCATCCTCCGCGATTGGTACGATTTCCGCTGGCGTGGCCAGATCCGGGTCAAGATCGAGATCATGCAGATTCAGGATCGAGTTCTGGAGTTGCCCCAGCATCGTCGTGACGGGCGCCTCAACAAAGTCGGTACTCAGCGATTCGGGGACTTCGTCACCCGTGAGCAGCAGATCGATCGTGGCCTGAGTCTGCTTACCCCACGCCGCCAGCAACGCGTTACCCGTTTCGTGATGTTCGCTGCGGCCCTTCGCGCTCAGCTGGCTGAGGCGTTTACGGTCGACGAGTTCGTACCAATACTCCTGGCACGGATTGAGCATATAGAGGTGCAACTCCATCTGGCTCGAAAGGCCACGAAGCATTTTTAGATACAGCGGGGGCATGGACGGCAGACAAAACACATGAGCCCTGGAGGGCAAAGACGCTAGCGCTGCTGAGTCGGCGTGTAAGGTTGGCAGCAACCTAAAAAAAGACTGACCCGGGTGCTCTTCGGTGGTCGCAGTTTCCCGCGCGATCCGTCGCCAGAGCGTACTTTGCCAAGACTCGTGCTGCCAGGATTCGTGCTGCCACTGCTGGAGCGCCGCACCCGCTGGCTGCCCTCCGGTTCTGATTGATTGCCCCGCTGACCATGCTTGCAGCCACAGCGGCCGGTACGTCACATAGTTCTCAAAGAGATGTGCGATGCGACCAGCAAGGTCGTATTGCCGAATTGTATTGTTCTCGCTCAGATATCGTTGGAGCGACGTATGAGCCGAAATAAATTCGGGGTCACCGAGTGCTCGGTAAATGCGCCAGGTCAGAACCTCTGGTGCAAATGGCGATTCGGTCTGAATTTCAACGATTTGTCCGATCTGTCGCCAGATCCATTGCGCAAGGTACGAAAAATTGACGTTCGCACAGATGCCTTGATGCTCCGTCAGCGCCCATTGCAGATGACGGGTGACCGCCGCGCTGGGGATGATGATTTCTTGTGCCGTGAAAGGGCCGGGGGTCTCCCGCGCCAGATGTTCAAGTAGTGTTTCCCGCAGCGACTCAAAGCGGTTTGAGAAATGTAGATGGAGCATGGGCGCGCCTGCCACCACCTAAAGGTTCAGGGTTCCGCGCGGTGTGTTCAGCTTGACCGTGATGACCGCCGGGTTTGAATCTGACTCGCCCAGGCCGGGTGGTTCAGGGGCCCCAGGCGGCGGCTGCGCGGGCAATGACGATTCGATCTGGACACCTTTCAGGCGCAGCAGTGCCTGCACGCGTTCTGGTAGTCCTTTCAGGGTGAGCGACTCGAGTGTGATGCCGCTCTCGGGCATTGACTGGGCTGGATGCTGTCCGGACCATTGGATCAGTGTCGGAAGGGCCCCCTGGCACTCGAGTTGTCCATCGCGACGCACCAGGATCTGCCAGGCCAAGACACCCGTAGGCGTTTCCCGGCTGGCGCTGATGGGCTCGCCCGGTTGAAGACCAAGCGTGATCAATCCCCAGCGATGCATGTCGAGGTTCGTGGTGCGGGCCACCGCGTGGATCAATCTGGGGCCTGATCGCAGTTGCGCCTGCAACTCGGGTGTGTCGAGCCCGAACCAGCGCGTTCGGCTGGGCGGCGGGGCAGCTGGGTCGATTGCGATGATCTCCAGGTAGGCGCTCGGGAACACCGACGTGGCGATTTTGAGCAATCGATTATGCGTGCCCATCAGGGGGTGTTTGCCCCCAGGCCCAGGCGTAACGCCCAGTGTGGTCTCGCACCAGGCCACGCCCTCATCGAGCGTGGCGCTGGCGATGACCAGGTGGTCTAGCTCAACACTCAAGCGAACCCAAAGCGTTCTGGATCATTTGATCGTTATCCACTTAAACGGCATGTAGTTGTCGGGCAACTGCACCAGGTCGATGTTCTTTGCGACGCCCCATGCCAGTGCCTGCTGGTGCAGTGGCAAGTGACCGATGTCGTCTGTATGAATTTGAAACGCTTCGCGGATCATCGCGTTACGTTTGGTCTTGTCGGTTTCGGACTGAACTTTCTGGATCAGATCATCGACCTTGGCATTGCAGTACGCGCCGAGGTTGAACTGGCCGGCGCCTTTGTCATCGACGCAGCGCATCAGCGCATTGAGCGCGTTGTGCGCATCATAAGTGGCGGGGGTCCAGCCAAGCATGTAGAAGCTCGTATCACGCTTCAGAATCTTCGGAAAGTAGGTCCCTTTCGTCTCGGCCTGCAGATTGATCTTGACGTTGATACGAGCGAGGTTCGCCGCGACCGCTTGGCAGATCTCACCATCGTTCACGTAACGATCGTTGGGGCAGTTCATGCTGACCTCAAAACCGCTGGCATATCCGGCCTCTGCCATGAGCTTCTTGGCCCCTTCAAGATCAAAAGGCAGACGTTTGTTGAGATCGGCGGTGAACCCCGTGATTCCGGGCGCAATCATCAGCCCCGTTGGGGTCGATGCTCCGCGCATCACGGTGCGTTTAATGGTTTCAATATCGATCGCCTGGTAGAACGCCTGACGCACCCGCTTGTCCTTGAAGGGGTTCTTGCCCTTCACGCTGGAGTAAAGGAGCTCATCGCGCTT
>RFVZ01000224.1 GCA_009922405.1 Betaproteobacteria bacterium | reverse complement strand
CATCGATCGCTTCGATATCGATAAACGCGTCATGATCTTCCCCGCGATCTGTCTTGCGATCTTCCTTGCGTTTGCGCGTCAGACTCGAGAAACTTCCCTCCATCCAACCAGGGTCTCGCCGTGGTGCCAGACCTTTCCACCTGGGGCCGCTGGTCATGGGCTCGGCTGTTATGGCTTGCCCTGACCGCACGGCACCTGCGATCGGACGAGGACTTTCGGACGGCGTGGAACATCCAATTTGTCCGTCGGCAGCCGCTGCGATCGAGCGCCACGCTTGTTCGATCCGCTCGACTTCTGGTGTCAGCTTTAACCATTCCGCACGGGTGAACCCCGCGCCGCCTGCCAGCCAATTCAACAAACTCGAATGGCTATCCTTACTCGGAACAATACCCCCCGACCGGTCGAACGGGCCGACGACCAAATAACAGCGATGAACCGCACGTGTCAGGGCGACATACATCAGACGGATTCCCTCGGCCTCAGTCGCCTCGCGCTGGCGATCTTTCCGCTCGGCTGCATCGGGTGGGTCGAGCCTAAAATCCAGAACGGTCTGGCCTTGGCTGTCACGGTCTTCAATGGGTAGGGATCCTGAAGTATTCGTCGGACCGTCAAGCCAGAGTAGCGGACAAAAAACAATCCCGTACTCGAGACCTTTAGATTTGTGAATCGTAACGATCTGAACCAGATTGCGATCTGATTCAAGGCGCAACTGGGCGTCCTCGGTCGACTCGGGGTCTTCGCGCTGAGCACGCATCCAGCGCAGGAGTGCCTCAGGCGAGTTGGCATGATGGCTCGATCGCTGCAAGAGCTCGCCCAGGTGAAGCAAATTGGTGAGCCGGCGTTCGCCGTACACACATTCCAACAGGCGCTCGTCGACCGCCTCTTGCTCCCGCCAGCGCTGAAACATAAAAGCAAACCCCTGCTGACGCCAGTCATTCAGGTACTGCTCAAAACGACTGCTCCAGTCGTTGATGGTTTGGTCATTATTGCGCCAGAAAAGAACCTCATCAGCCCTCAGGCCCATCAGTTCAGTTGCGAGGGCTCCAAGCAGCAACCGTTGGCGCTGGCCGCGATCGGGTGGGCTCAAGATCGCCGCAAGGATGCGCTCCAGTTCGAGCGCCTCGGGGCTCGTCCACACACTGGCCTGAGACAATTCAACGCTCGGGATCCCCACTTGGCTGAGCGCTTCCCGAATTGCCCGGCCCTGATTGTGGCTGCGCACCAGGATGGCAATATCCCCCGCGCGCAGGGGGCGGCCCTCAATCTGGACTGGTGTGGTGAGGAGTCGCGCGATCTCGGCAACGGTCTGGCGGATAGCCCATTGCTTGGCGTTGGCGCGCTTGATTAAGGCTCCGTTTTCGTCGCGGGGGAGCACCCAGAAGCGCATCGGCCATTGCGATTGGTGATCGTTGTTTTCAAGAAGAGGCTCCCGCTCGCGTGCACTCGCCTGAACCGGGCGGTAAGTGATCCCGGTTTGAATGAATGCGACCGGATTGGCATTGAACAACGCGTTGCAGGCCGAAACGAGGCCGGGGACCGAGCGTTGATTCTTACCCAGCGTCGCCACTCGATGCACGCGACTCTTGGCCTGAAGATAGGCGTGAATGTCCGCGTTGCGAAAACTGTAAATGGCCTGTTTGGGGTCACCCACAAAAAATAGTGGGACTGACCCGTCACCATAGACATTCAGAAAGATCCCACATTGCAAGGGGTCCGTATCCTGAAACTCGTCGATGAGAGCGGCGGGGTAGCGGGCTCGTAAGATGGCCCCCAGCCCCGCACCCGCACCCGCGCCTACCGCGACGCTTGCTCTCGTACCTTCTCCTGAAACCCGATTGCCATTCAGAGCCTCCCAGGTGTTCAGCAGGAGGTCGTTATACGAAACGACGCGCTGTTCTTGCTTTCGCTTTGTCAGATCCTTGCCAGCGATTTCGATCATTTCGCGTTGTAGCCGGCGCAGCGCCAACTGACATTGAAGCCCAAGATTTTTCGCGCATTCGACCAGGGTTTGGGCGGCATCGAAGAAGCGATGTGATGGTGTCTCGTGACCACGCCGTGTGCGATTGAGCAGTTTTGATTGGGTCAACAGATGAATCTTGTCGGCGGTACTAAGGTTTAGTAACGAACCCTTGCGCTGCAAGAGGACTTCATCCCAACGCGTTGCACCTTGCTGAATTGAGGAAGTGTTGTAGCTGTTGTTGTTCAGTTGCCCGAGCCCAGCTTCCAGGAGGCTCAGGGCTGCCTCCCGTTCGACTGACCAGATTTCTCGAACTGCGTTGAACGCATCCTCATAGGTGCGCGCACAAGTGCCTGCCACAGATTGGTCGGCTACCGCCTCGGATTCGTCTGGGTCCTCGGGCCATCGTAAATTGGCAAGTGGTCGGTCTTGGACCCGCTTGAGGATATCGGCCCACAGTTCGGGGCTTTGTTTGCTATCTCGAAGATGACGCGTCAGCACTCGATCAAGGGCTTGAGATCCAATCGTCCGGCGCCAATAATCGGCGACCGCTGCGCGGCGCATCTCGCCGTCGTCTTCAATCATTTCAAGTTGATAGGACGATCCAGTGGTTAGGGCCGTGTCGGTCAGAACCCGCTGACAGAATCCGTGAATGGTATAGATCGCGGCTTCATCAAACAGGTTCAGCGCGGTTTCAAGGCGACCAATGAGTTGCGTTTGGCTGAACTCGCCCCGCGAGCTGAGGGACTTCAGAAGTTCGGTAGCAAAAAGGCCGTCAGGGCTGTGCGGGTCCTGGGCCCCTCGCAACTGAGCCAGCGTGGTGACGATCCGTGAGCGGATTCGCTCGCGCAACTCCGCAGTCGCCGCTCGTGTGAAGGTGACGACCAAAATCTGCTGAACTCCCAGACTACGTTCCAGCAGGAGGCGCAGGTAGAGTGCGCAGATGTTCCAAGTCTTACCCGTTCCGGCCGACGCCTCGATCAGGGTGATCCCATCAAGCTCGCAGCCAAAAACCTCGAGTGGTTCGGCTCTCATGGCGAAGTGACCTCCATATCGGTCAGACGCACGTCCTCAAGATGGTCTAGCAGCGGCTGATAAATCTGCAGTGCAAGTTCAGCAAATTGCGGATCGAGCGGATTGTTGACATCGCGCAGCGCAAGTTGATACGCAGGGTCTGCACTCTCACCGAATGGCTGGTTGCGGGTGCATTGCCAGGTCTTGAGTGCCTCGGATGTTTTTCCCGTTGTCGCCAAGGCCCACGCCGAGCGCGGATAGAAATGTAGGGGCTGGCTTAGACCCGTCCGATAGAGTGCGATCAGCTTCGACAGTATTGATTTTGGATCGACGACGGTGCGCAACCGATAGATCCCATCCCTCGAGTACCACCTGGTCTCTTTCAACGTCAGGGCCGGCGCCGGTGGGGGATCGCAAGCGCACAAAAAAAGGTGGGTAATCCAACCCTCAAGGTAGTCCTGTGCCCGCGCCGTCCGGAAGCTCCAGCGGACCAAACCGTCGGCACGAAGGTCGTTGAGCGTGCCATACAGAGTCCAGACCTCTCCGCTCAGATCAAATTCAAAGGTTTTAGTGATCGGGTCAAGTGGCGGGTCTTTCGACGCCTGCCGGATCGGTTGAGCAAATGAAACCAGGGTCTCAGCTTCGTCTTTCGCCTCAATGGTGCCAAGCGCGCCCGATGGCAACTCCGCTCCGGCCAGCGCCAATCGAGCGAGGGTGTTCGCGTCCATGCCAACAAGCGCTTTCGGCAACAGTCGTTCGACGAGTTGATGGCGAGTCAGCGCATCTATCACGAAGGGTTCTTCATCGAGCAAATCCATGTCCGCGTCGGTCAGCTGGATCCCGAGTCGGTACCGAAGGAGAAATCGTGCTGGATTCCTGAAAAATTCAATGAACCGATCAAGTGATACCGCTCGTAAAGAGGGATCGGGCGGGGGCAAGTTACCCTTGAAAAAGGGCAA
>RFVZ01000223.1 GCA_009922405.1 Betaproteobacteria bacterium | reverse complement strand
GCGCGCTGGTGGGTGGTCAGGCCCGTCAGACCGATGCTGAACTGTTTCATCTCAGTAAATTCCCTTCAAATCTGACTGCGCGTAAGTTTTTCCGTCGCCCAATTTTAATTTCCAAGTACCCGCATCATTCAGCACGCCATCCACCATCATCAGCGGATTGACCTTTAGAGGCACGCGAGTCCCGTTGGTCGAGATTCCCATTGCCGTGATGCCATAAGTACCCTCAGGGAGCTGAGCGCCATTGGAGTCAAGGCCACCCCACGAGAAGTCCATGTCGCCAGCCACCACATTGCTGAATGCATTCATCGCGACGACCTTGCCAGCGGAGTTGGTCATGGTGACTTCAACGGTGGGGTAAGGCACGTCGGCCAAGACAGAGGCGGCGGCCCCGGAACTGCCCAACGTGACGCTGCTTGACTCGACCTTCGCGTAGCGCCCGATTGCCGAGACCAAGCCGTAACCCTGACTCGCGCCGATCGCCTTGACCAACTCGTCAAGCTTGGTGTTCATTTGTTCAGTTGATTCAAGTGACTGAATCTGCGCCAGCTGCGAAGTCATGTCTTTAGAATCCGTGGGGTTCAGCGGATCCTGATTCTGCATGGACGCCACCAACAGGCTGATAAAGCTCGCACGAATTTCTTCAGGCGTCGTCCCGAGAGTGTTTTTTGCAACAGGGTCAGGCTTGACCGTTGGATCGTAGAGCGCGACTTGCTGCCCGGCAACGGTAGTGGTGGTGGCGGCCATTTTTTAAGTACCCAAAATATCCAAACTGCGCTGCATTAACTCGCGGGCCGAATTCATCGCCTCGAGATTCATCTGGTAACTGCGCGAGGCCGAAATCATGTTGACCATCTCTTCGACCGGGTTCACGTTCGAATAGGTCACGAACCCCTGCCCGTCAGCTTTCGGGTGGTTGGGCTCGTAGACCCGCCTGGCAGGAGCCGTGCTGTCGGATATCGACATCACCTCGACGCCATCCGCCCCCTGGTCTTCCATGGGGATAGTGCGGAACACGACCTGCTTGCCTTTGTAGGGCTGGCCATTGGTGTCAACCGTGCTATCGGCGTTGGCCAGATTGCTCGCAACTGTATTCAGACGCAATGACTGCGCATGAAGCGCCGTCGAAGCAACGTGAAGGCTACTGATCAAACTCATTGGGGAACCTTATCGACCGTCTGGGGTCATTGCCGTGACGCGACTGCGGAAGGCGCCCGCCAGAAATCGCATCTGGGCCTCGGTTTTCGTGACGTTCTCGGCAAAGTGAGCGCGTTCAATATCGAGATCAACCGTATTCCCGTCCATCGAAGGCTGCATCGAAGTCCGAAACAACTGGGTTGGCATGCCTGGCCGGAAAGTACTCGAGGGCATGTGACCCGCGCTGGTTACAGCAAGCGGCACCCGATTGCTGTAACCCTGCCCCTCAAGTTGCTCGCGCAACGCAGCCGCAAAGTTAACGTCTTTTGCCCGGAAACCTGGAGTGTCGGCGTTCGCAAGATTCGAACCCAAAATCTGCTGACGATAAGTCCTTAACCGCAATGCGGTTTCGCCAAAAGATAACGGGTCGTACTCGGGCACCGGATTCATGAAGCACCTAACAATTTAGTTTGGGTTAATGCAGGTTTCATGCCAACGACTCAGGATCGGTGACGCTCAGAAGAAATCACTTCCATCGTTCGGAACCCCCCGCTAACCCCGCGAAGCAAGGTCCTGCGCGGGCGGTCGCAAACCTTGCCGCACAGCGCTCGGCAACTATTGCCGGTTAGCATACCGTGAAGCCGCAATTAATTGGCAGCCTTGATCAGACGCCCATTCGCTGGCTGAGTCGGCCGGGCATTCATTCCAACCATTTTGCGGAAAAGAGCGATCTGCTCCGCAGAAGCCGTTACCGGCTGACGCAGAACAATCCAAACCACGCCTTCCGTGCAGGGCGGAGTCGTTAGCGATCCGATGTACTGCAGATATTTTGTGCGATCCTGCGGAAGCATCGAAACCGGATTAAACGTCACACCCTCGCCACTACGCAAACTGTCGTTTGAATCAAGAGGCATGTAATCCCAAAGTCGCTGCAACTCTGGGTTGGCCGCGCCCTCTTCAAACAGGACCGTAACAACCGCTAATTCACCATCCTCGGCACGATGCACAAAATGGGTATCCAGCGCGAAGCCCTTCCCATTGAATCGCTCTTCGGCTGGATGATGAAAATGGAACTGAAGTAACTTGTAATTTTTGCCACGCGCAATGATCTGATTGACGCCCGCTGGACGGACCTCAACCGTGTGCCCGTTGTGGACCACCTGAAATGCAGCCGGCGCGTAATCGAACTTCACCTGCTCTAAATTCAATGGCGAGAAGTCACGATCAACCAGGTCGATTGGGGACTGGCGACGCCCCTTCGAGCAGGTGGCAAACTCAGCAGAAAGCTTCGACCAAGAATCCGGCCCGATCGCACCGGTGTAGCCCCAATGTGCCTTGCCCTTCGCGCCTTTCTCTTGGCCCGCGGCCGCAGTATGGTCATGTCCAGCGCTAGCCGCAGCGGCGGGCATTGTTGCAGGCCCCTGGGCGGCCGAGCCACCATTTGCACTCTCTGCTGCAGCCTTCGTTCCGTGCCCATCCGCACCGGGCATCGCCATCTTCTTGCCGACTGTGGCGTCCGCAGATTTGGGCTCCTTCGCTTCTTTGGCGTCTTTGACGTCTTTAGATCGCGCCGGGGTCGCCGCCGAGCTCTTCTCAGGAGCGGACTTCGCCTCGTCGCCAGTCTTCATCAGCAACTCACCCGTGAGCGCCGACTTACCGATCAAGGCCTTACGCAACTCGGATTCGATTACCGCGTCGCCTTTGCCCCCCTTGGCATCCTTGGACTCGGATTTAGCCTCCGCTTTGGCTTCGGCCTTGGGCTCAGCAGCCCAGGCCGCGGGTCCACCGAAAATGAAGGCGGTGGCAACAAGGCCGGATAGGGCAAAACCCAACTTGCCGCGGCTGGCCCGCTGACCAACCGCAAACGCCATTCGCGTCATCAGGGGAATCGGGGTTACGTTCGTAGTGTCAGAGGCGACCATCAGAGTCTCCGCAGCGTTTTTCAGGTGAGAGGAATACGAAATGAAGCCGCGTTATCGAACAGAACCGGCAGTCTGCGGCCTGAGCGGCGGCCCCATTAGGGGCAGAGACGGCGGCGAGGACGCCGAGTAGCCATAACCGGCAGCGCTCGAATTGGACGAACGACCACCTGATTGCGATTCTGCTCCCGCGTTTACCCCTGCCAAGGTACGAGGGGTTGACCGAGCGCGATCAGCATCTGCAGTGACGCCGTACCCCGCCGGGCTACGCTCGGCTCGAGCGGTCGTTCGACGCCCGGGCTTGCGAACGGTTGTAGAAACTGCCGGCAAAGCACTAATCACCGCGCTCTCGGAAATTGGCGCCGACGCGTTAAGTTCAGAGGAGGAAGTTCGTGCCTTAGATTTGCCGACGGTGCGATCGACAAGGCCATCGGGCAACTTGTCGGCTCCGGAGCGTTCTGTCGCCAGTGCCGCAGGCTTGGACACCGATGCCGATGCCGCCCCCAACGCCGGATCCGCGGTCGTTTGACCTTCCGCCAAGCTTGCAGGGGCTGTCTGAAGCGGCGTTGTTGCAGGGGTCGTTGGCGCCAAGTCACCACCGGGAGACGTCAAATATGCAAAACGAGGTGACTGAACGGCACTGGTTGTCACGCCGTTTCCAGCTCTTGAAACCCGATTCGGACCGGGGGTTCCGGCGGCCAAGGGTGGGCCCACGGGAATCGACAAAGCGACCGCACAATCCGGCAAATCAGCAAGACGGATGCCCATCATTGGATCATTGGTCGGGACCGTAACAGTCCTGCGCGAGAAGCTTGGCATCAGCGCATCTGACGCAAGAAGCAAGGCGTCACGAGCACTGGACGCTCGCGGCAAAACGGTTTCATGACGCAAGTTGCGGCAAATATCTTCGAGCGCGTTGACC
>RFVZ01000222.1 GCA_009922405.1 Betaproteobacteria bacterium | reverse complement strand
ACCGTCCACGTCGGTACGCTTGAAATGCGCGCTCACGCTCTCCGTACAAATGCGTATGGCGACGTTCAACAATCGGCACGTAGGCTTTTAAAAAACTTTCGCCAACGCTACGCGTCAGGCCAAAGCAGGAATCGAAGCCCGCTTGATTGAGATCATCGAAAAAAATACCGCCGACACCACGCGGCTCGTTACGGTGTTTTAAAAAAAAGTAACGATCACACCAGGCTTTGTATTCGCGATAACGCGTTGCGCCATATGGGGCTAAGGCATCGCGGCAGGTGGAATGAAAATGGATCGCGTCTTCGTCAAACCCGTAGTAAGGGGTGAGATCCATGCCACCGCCAAACCACCACACAGGCGCTTCGCCGGTTTTTTGCGCAATAAAAAAGCGCACATTCATATGGACCGTCGGGACGTAGGGGTTGTGTGGATGCAGGACCAAAGAAACGCCCATCGCATCAAAGCTGCGACCAGCAAGTTCGGGGCGTGATGCACTGGCTGATGCGGGCAAGGCGGCGCCTTGCAGGACGCCTGCCGGCGTGCCTTCAATGCATGTATCCGCAGTGGAGGTCTCTTCGACGCCTATGCGGACATCGATGCCGTGTTGACCGACCCTTCAACGGGTCGTATGCGCCGGGAATTCGACGGTGACAGCACCCTCGGCGAGCCTGGCGACGGCCTGCACCCCAATCGAGCGGGTCATGCGGCGATGGCCCGCTGTTTCTTCAAGTGCCTCAAATGAACCCGGGACGTTGCAACCCGCTCAATACGGATTGCCTTCAAACCGCTTGAGTCTGAGCGAGGTCAAGGTCGCGACAGTCGACAACCCCAGGCAACTCCAGATCACGGGCTGGTAGCTCTGGGTCAGATCGAAGACCGCGCCAGCCAACACGGGGCCGAGGAGATTGCCAAGAGCGGCCCCACTGTACAGAGTCCCGAGGATGCCCGAAATCGATCTCGCGCCGAACAGATCCATGCAGATCGCGGGCAATAGCGAGACGATACCGCCGTAGCTCAACCCGAACCAAAACGCGAAAAAGACGAGGCCCGCGTAGGACGCACCAAAGGCCCAGGCCACAAAAGTGCAACCCATCGATAACTGCATCCAGCAAAGCGCGGGAATACGCCCGATACGATCGGCAAGCGAACCAACGCCAAACCGACCGATGAGGCTGCCGATACCGATGATGCCAACCAACCCGACTGAGTGGGCCTGATCGATGCCAAGGTCCCGGGCCGCGGGTGACAGATGCGAAAATGGAATGAACATCGTCGGCGCAGCGAGCACTGTGCCGAGGTAGAGCCACCAGAACGGTTTACCGGTGAGCGCTTCGCGAAGGCTTACCCCAGGACGGATGTCATTGCCTGACTGCCCGAGGGGTGGCGGACGCTTAAGCCAAAAGGTCGTAAAGAGCCCCGCTAACAGGACGCCAGCGGCCAGTTCACGCATGGTGGAGCGCCAGGGTTGATCGGCCAGAAGCGACGCGATCAGCATCGGGATCACCAGCGTTCCAGCCCCCACACCGGAACTTGCGATTCCGGCAGCGAGTCCTCGTCGCGCACTGAACCAGGGCTGAACGCTGGAGATCGCCGGCGTGTAGACCAGGGCGATGCCAAGTCCGACCATCAATCCATAGCTCAGGTAAACCGTGGACAAGACCTGGGCCAGACTGGTCCACCAGAGGCCCGCCGCGATCAGGACCATGCCAGAACCACAAACGATTCGGGGTCCGAAGCGATCCGTCAAAACACCTGCTGCAGCGCCCAGAACAAAGTAGGTCAGGCCACAGATTCCAAAAATCCAGGAAACGTCGGCACGCTCGGCGGCGAATTCAGCGGCGAACGATTCAAAAAAAGCAGCGAACGAATAGGAAACGCCAAAGATGATCGCCAGACTGAAGAAGGCGGCTCCGACGATGACCCAGGCGTATCGGGGTTCGGTCATTGCAACCGCATGGTGGAGAAGCCCTTTGGAATGCCCTGAGGTGGTTTAGATCAGAACGATAACAGAGAGCTAAACGACCGAGCCGAGACGCTACACTGACCCAAATTCGTGATTCAAATCCGGCAATATCAACGTCGGCTTCCCACGGTGGCTCATAGGTTTTGACCCAAGGAATCGTATGACTAAGAAATTTGCATCCCAAGCCGATCTCGATGTGAAGAAGACCACCTTCGAGCAACTCTCCGAGCACTGCTGGGCCTACACAGCCGAAGGCGACCCGAACACCGGCGTCATCATTGGGGATGAGGCGGTGCTCATTTGCGATGCTCTGGCCACGCCGGTCATGGCGCAAAGCCTGATCGCAGAAATCCGCAACGTGTCAGACAAGCCGATCAAATACGTGGTGCTGTCGCATTACCACGCCGTCCGCGTGCTCGGCGCCTCAGGGTACAAGGCGGCGGGCATGCAGGAGATCATTGCCAGCAAGGGCACGTACGAAATGATCGTCGAGAGAGGTGCGCAGGACATGCAGTCCGAATATGAGCGCTTCCCCCGCTTGTTTGACGCATTTGACTCGATCCCTGGCCTGACCTGGCCCACCCTCGTCTTTGAACAGCAAATGACGCTGTGGATGGGCAAGCTTGAAGTAAAAATCATGCACCTGGGCGCGGGCCATACCCGAGGCGATACCGTCGTCTGGGTACCTTCTGAAAAGGTTCTGTTCTCCGGTGACCTGGTGGAAGCCGATGCTGCCTGCTACACCGGCGATGCCCAATTGACCGAGTGGCCAGCCACGCTGGACGCGCTCGCGGCGTTGCAGCCCGAAAAAATGGTACCGGGTCGTGGTCCATCATTGATCGGCCCCGAGCGGGTACAGTCAGGCTTGGCCTATACGCGCGATTTTGTCTCGACCTTGCTGTCGTCGGCCAAAGAAGCCGTGGCCCAAAACATGAACCTGAACCAGGCCATGGCGCATTGCCGCAGTGCGATGGATCCGAAATTCGGCCAGGTGTTTATTTATGAGCACTGCCTGCCCTTTAATGTGACGCGCGCAGTGGACGAAGCCAGCGGCATCAAGCATCCGCGAATCTGGACCGCCGAGCGCGACCAGGAGATGTGGCACGCGCTTCAAGGCACCCACTGAGATCCATGCTGAGCACCTAAAATGCTGAGCACCTACACGTACCCTCATTACCCCTACGTCAAACCCCCAGAACAGATGGGTGCCGCCAGGCACCGCTACCCAGTAGTCGTGGTTGGGGCTGGACCGGTCGGTTTGGCTGCCGCCATTGATCTTGCGCAGTCGGGGTTACCTGTGATCGTGCTCGACGACGACGATACCGTCTCTGTGGGTTCACGTGGACTTTGCTATGCCAAACGCACCCTGGAAATTCTCGACCGACTGGGCGTAGGCGATGCCTGTGTATCAAAAGGCGTGAGCTGGAACGTAGGCCGCACCTTCTTCCGCGAAGAGGAGGTCTACAACTTCAACTTGCGGCCTCAGGACGATCACAAACGTCCGGGCATGATCAATCTTCAGCAGTACTACCTGGAAGAATTTGAAATCAAGCGTGCTCGGGAATTACCCAACCTGGATCTGCGGTTCAAGAGCAAGGTGATCTCGGTCGGTCAAGATGACCAGGTTGCGACGCTACAAGTGGAAACACCCGACGGTAGTTACAGCCTGGAAACCGAATGGTTAGTCGTAGCCGACGGCGCACGCAGTAGCATCCGCCGCATGATGGATCTGGAGATTGAAGGCACCATTTTCATGGACCGTTTCCTGATCGCCGACGTGCTCATGAAGGCGGACTTCCCGGCGGAGCGCTGGTTCTGGTTTGATCCGCCCTTCCATCGTGGCCAATCGGTCTTACTTCACCGTGAAGCCGACAATGTTTACCGGATCGACTTCCAGTTGGGTTGGCAGGCTGACCCGGAAGAAGAAAAGAAGCCCGAGAACGTGATTCCCCGCATCAAAGCGATGCTCGGAGACGACCGTGCATTTGAACTCGAATGGGTCAGCGTCTACACCTT
>RFVZ01000221.1 GCA_009922405.1 Betaproteobacteria bacterium | reverse complement strand
CGTTTCAAGAGCGCGCTGGTGGGTGGTCAGGCCCGTCAGACCGATGCTGAACTGTTTCATCTCAGTAAATTCCCTTCAAATCTGACTGCGCGTAAGTTTTTCCATCGCCCAACTTCACTTTCCAGGTGCCAGCGTCATTCAACACGCCATCAACCGTCATGAGCGGGTTCACTTTCAGTGGTACGCGTGTGCCGTTGGTGGAGACTCCCATTGCGGTGATGCCATAAGTCCCCTCGGGGAGCTGGGCGCCATTCGAATCAAGCCCACCCCAGGAAAAGTCCATCTCACCCGCTGCCACTTCGGCAAATGAATTCATTGCGACCACCTTGCCGGCTGAGTTGGTCATGGTGACCTCAACCGTTGGGTAAGGCACATCTGCCACGACAGACGCCGCAGCACCGGCGCCACCCAGCGTAATGCTGCTTGACTCAACCTTCGCGTAGCGTCCAATCGAAGCCACCAAGCCGTAACCCTGACTTGCACCGATGACTTTCACCAACTCGTCGAGTTTGGTATTCATCTGCTCAGTCGATTCTAATGACTGGATCTGAGCGAGTTGCGCAGTCATATCCTTGGAATCTGTGGGATTCAGCGGATCCTGATTCTGCATGGAGGCCACCAGCAGACTGATAAAGCTGGCACGAATCTCCTCGGGGGTCGTACCGAGGGTATTTTTTGCGACCGGGTCAGCCTTGACCGTTGGATCGTAGACCGAGACTTGCTGTCCAGCGACAGTAGTAGTTGCCATGTTGTTAGGTACCTAGAATATCTAAACTGCGCTGCATCAATTCTCGGGCAGCGTTCATCGCCTCGAGATTCATCTGGTAACTCCGCGACGCGGAAATCATGTTCACCATCTCCTCGATCGCGTTCACGTTCGGGTATGTCACAAACCCTTGCGCATCGGCTTGGGGATGTTCTGGTTCGTAAGTACGGCGCCCCGGCGCCTCACTTTCGACAATCGACATCACTTCAACGCCGTCGGCCCCAATGTCCTCCATGGGCACAGAGCGAAACACCACCTGCTTGCTTCGATACGGGCGCCCGTAGGTATCCACCGTACTATCCGCGTTGGCCATATTACTGGCCACCGTGTTCAGACGGAGCGACTGGGCGTGAAGCGCCGTGGAGGCAACGTGAAGACTGCTGATCAGACTCATTAGAAAACCTTAACGACCATCTGGGGTCATCGCATTGACTCGACTACGGAAAGCACCGGCCAAAAACCGCATTTGCGCTTCGGTCTTGGTGACGTTCTCGGCAAAATGCGCGCGCTCAATATCCAAATCAACCGTGTTGCTGTCCATAGAAGGCTGGGTCGACGTGCGAAACAACTGCGTTGGCATACCCGGGCGGTAGGTGCTGGAAGGTAAATGCCCCGTGCTGGTCACCGAAAGAGGCACACGATTGCTATATCCCTGGCCCTCAAGTTGCTCGCGCAGCGCAGCTGAAAAATTAAGGTCCCGGGCTCGAAAACCTGGAGTGTCCGCATTGGCAAGATTTGAACCCAAAATCTGCTGGCGATAAGTCCTCAACCGCAGAGCAGTTTCGCCAAACGTTAAGGGATCATACTCGGGAACAGGATTCATAAAGCGCCTTGGTAACAACCGGGTTTAATGCAGGTTTCATGCCAAGTCAGTGAAACCATAAAGGTCTGAGCGGTGCCGCTACGACTGACAGAAAGTCCTGCCTGCCCGCACCAAAGGCCCCGCAGCGAGGACAAGCCCGAAGCTTGCCGATGAGAATACGGCAACAATTGCCGGCCCCAAATAAATCGATTGACCGCCTGGTGCGTTCGCCTGACTAGTTCGAAGCCTTAATCAGACGTCCATTCACTGGTTGGACGGGCCGGGCATTCGATCCAACCATTTTGCGAAACAGGGCGATCTGTTCCGCTGATACCGAAACGGGTTGTCGCAACACAATCCAAACCACACCTTCGGTACATGGTGGCGTGGTCAGCGACCCAACATATTGCAGGTATTTTGCGCGGTCTGCCGGCAACATTGAGAGCGGGTTAAAGGTCACCCCCTCGCCACTACGCGAAGTGTCGTTGGCGTCAAGCGGCATGTAATCCCAGAGGCGCTGCAACTCTGGATTGCCACCTCCCTCGTCAAATAGCACCGTCACGACCGCCAATTCACCATCCTCGGCCCGATGAACGAAATGAGCATCGAGCGCAAAACTCTTTCCGTTGAATCGCTCTTCGGATGGATGATGGAAATGAAACTGCAGCAGCTTGTAATTTTTACCGCGGGCGACGATCTGGTTTTCGCGTCCCGGGCGCACTTCTATGGTGTGTCCGTTGTGAGCCACCTGAAAAGGCGCGGGGGCGTAGTCAAACTTAATCTGCTCGAGCGTTAAAGGCGAGAGATCTCGGTCAACCAAATCGATCGGAGATTGACGGCGCCCCTTAGCACAGGTACCGAACTCTGCGGATAACTTAGCCCATGCTTCTGGTCCGATTGACCCCGAATATCCCCAATGCGCTTTGCCATGAGCGGCACTTGACCCCTCTGGCTTCTTTTCAGCCGTTTTGGTGGGTAGCGTCGGTTGATCGTGACCGCCCGTCGTCGTTGCTGCAGAAGCCGAAGCTGAAGCCGGTGCGACTCCTTGCGCTCCGGCCTCGGCCGTTTTGGCGGGTGCTTTATCCGCCCCAGGCATAGCCATTTTCTTTCCAACGGCCTGTTCAATGGCTTTGCCGTCCTTGCCCTCCTTCGCCGACGGCGCAGCGCCCGCGGCACTCTTGGCAGGAGCCGGTTTCGGCTCATCACCCGTCTTCATCAGAAGTTCACCCGTCAAGGCGGATTTACCCAGCAAGGCCTTGCGTAACTCCGATTCGATCACAGCGTCGCCCTTACCCCCTTTTGAGTCAGCTTTGGCCTCCGTCTTGGCCTCCGCTTTGGGCTCAGACTTGGTTTCTGCAAGGGATGCCGTCGCAGCGCCAAAAATGAAGGAGGCCGCCACTGCAGTGCCGAAAATCCGATTGAAGTAACCCCGCCACTCGGCAGGCTCAACGTGCAGTTTGAGTCGGCTAGCACTCGGTTTCATGATCATGTTCGATGTCTCAGAGGCAACCATCAGAGTCTCCGGAGCGTGTTTCTGGTGAATAAAATGGGTCCCACAAAGTCAACCAACGGGTCAACTCAGCGAACCGACCCCGAGGTCTGTGGCCGCGCCGGCGGTCCCGTCAACGGCAACGAAGGAGGGTTAGCCGCCGAAAACCCAGAATTAGATGAATTCTGGTAGGACGAACGCGAACCCGAGTTGGATTCCAACGTGGGCGTAGATCCAGACGAAGCCAGAGGCTTAGACCGGCTTCGGGCGTCAGATGCTACCTCGCCATAGCCGGCAAGATTTTTCTCGGGTCCAGTGTTCGGGCGACGCTTTAGCTTACGGGGGCGCTCGGCCACGACTGGCAGCGCACTGATCACGGCGCTTTCGGAAATGGGGGCCGATGCGTTGAGTGCCAATGCCCCTTTGTCTGCACCCGCGGAACCACGCTTATCGGCTGATTGAGCACCAATCCGTTGGTCCGTTGGAATCGATGGTTTCGATGGAGAAGCGGTTGCGAAAGGATCCGTCGCGGTCGATTGACTATCCGTCAAGCCAGCCGGGACACCCTGAGGTGGGGCCGCTGGATTCAAATCCACCCCCGGGGCAGGGGCGAGTGACACAATTCGAACCGGCGGAATAGCGCTCGTGCTGACGCCATTTCCAGCCCTTGAAACGCGATTAGGCCCGGGTGTCCCTGCCGTGCTCGGCGGACCCGACGGGACTGCGAATGCGACCGCACAATCCGGCAGGTCATGCAAGCGGATGCCCATCATGGGATCGACCAACGGTAAGGTGACGTTCTTCCTGCTAAAACCAGGCATGAGTGCGTTTGAAGCCAATAGCAGTGCATCGCGAGCCAGGGGCGACTGAGGCACCAAGGTCTCGTGGCGCAACTTCCGGCAAACGTCTTCAAGCGCATTGACCTGATCGAG